>NZ_RZPQ01000032.1:0-18494 GCF_003999135.1 Mesorhizobium sp. M7A.F.Ca.CA.004.06.1.1
GTGTGCATGATCGCATCTGTGGGGCGCGGGAGGTTTCGAGGGGAACACGATCTGGCATTTGAAGTTTGCTCCTAGGGCAGCGCCTGCTTTGACGAGCTTCGCCAACTCAAGTCTTGCGCCCTTCCGAGAGAAGATTGTCGCCGGTAGTGACGAAGAGCGCGAAAACTTATTGCGCAAGCTTGACTGCGGCGCTGGCGCACCGGCGGAAGTCTGCTGTTCGGGCTTCGTGCTGGCCGTTGCTCGCGCCAACCGTGGCTAAGTTCGCCGTCCCATCCACTCTTCACGCCGTTCAGCATCGAACGCCTGCCGACCCTTCGCGGCCCATAGATCTCGTGCATGCTCGCCTTCAGCGCTCTGCAATTTGTCGGCCGCCTATCCCGCTGGTTGCCTTTGCCAACGAGGCCAAGCCTCTTCAGGGCGATCCGCGCGAGATCAACCGGTTCGACCTTGACGGGCAGCCCGTGCACCGCAACGGCATGAGCCAGAATGAGTTTTACGAAACCGATGTCGATGCCTAGCGTCATCGGTCCAGCACCTTGGGCAGCCCGGTCACGGCCGAAACGAATGAGCCGTTCGCGATCGAGAGCCGCGATGTTGCACTTGCCGAGATGTCTTTGGAGCATAGCGAGGGCTGCGGCCTTGGAGCGGCGAGGGGACTTGCCTATATCGCACATGTCGTCGATATGAAGGTCGATGAGTTCGCCGAAGGTTTTCAGGCGCGCTGTTCGAGACTTTGCCGGTGTCTCACCGCGATCGACTTGGCGCTCGGTTTCGTCGCCCAGCGGCGTGCGTCGTCTCGGCGCAGGAAGGTTTCGCTGACGTAGCGACCTTTGCGACGGACTTGGACACGCCAGGACCCGGACGAGAGCTTTGTGTAGGTGGCCATTTTTTCGTGTGCGCTCCGTGTGCACTGAGAGATCGAAACGTGGCGAAAAAGGGTCGTATTCTGGCGTAAATTGTGTGCACTTGGCACGTTCTAACGATTTGATGTTAAACAAAAAATGCTGCAAAATCAATATCATAGGCTATCTGTGGCCCCGATGATGGACTGGACGGACCGGCATTGCCGGTTCTTCCACCGCCAGCTGACAAGCCATGCGCTGCTTTATACCGAGATGGTGGTGGCCGACGCGGTCATCCATGGCGCGCGCGAGCGGCTGCTCGGCTTCGATGCGGTGGAACATCCGGTCGCGCTGCAGCTCGGCGGCTCGGATCGTGAAAAGCTCGCCGAGGCTGCCCGCATTGGCGAGGCCTTTGGCTATGACGAGATCAACCTCAATGTCGGCTGTCCGTCAGACCGCGTCCAGTCGGGCACGTTCGGTGCCTGCCTGATGAAAGTGCCGGACCTCGTCGCCGGCTGCGTCGCGGCGATGAAAGCGGCGGTGAAGATCCCCGTGACCGTTAAATGCCGCATCGGCGTCGACGAGCAGGATCCGGAGCCGGCCCTGGATGCGCTGACGGATGGGGTTTTCGATGCCGGCGCCGACGCATTGTGGGTGCATGCACGCAAGGCGTGGCTGGAAGGGCTGAGCCCCAAGGAAAACCGTGACATCCCGCCGCTCGACTACAACAGGGTCTATCGGCTGAAGGTCAGAAAACATAACGAATTCATTGGCATCAATGGTGGAATTCAGTCGATTGAAGAGGCGCAGAAGCATCTCGGTCATGTCGATGGCGCGATGCTTGGCCGCGCCGCCTACCACACGCCCGGCATTCTGGCCGGCGTCGATGCCGCTTTCTACGGCGTCCAGTCCGAGCCGTTCGATTTCGCCGCGCTGATCGATGCGATGGCGGACTATGCGGCACGCCATATCGAGCAGGGTGGGCGGCTGGGCCATGTCACCCGCCATATGGTCGGACTGTTCCATGGCCTGCCCGGTGCGCGCCGCTACCGGCAGATCCTGTCCACGGACGCGACAAAACCCGGGGCCGGCCCGGACGTGCTGAAGACGGCTTACGCGGCCGTCGAGTTCGGTGGCGCAGCAGCCGAAGCGGCTTGAGCTTCGGGGATCAATCCCTGAGGATCATGCGGTCGCCGCGCACGTCAAAACCCGACAATGAACCGATGAAGTTCATGCCGAGCAGGCTCTGGCTGAGCATTCCGGGTGCGGCGATCATCACCGACATATCCCTGCGCATGATGCCGCCGATCGCAATCTGATCGGTTTTCACGGCCGCGGCGCGCGCCATGCCGTTGGCGGTCGAAACCGGTATGGTGTAGTTGAGCGCCGCTGGATTGAATCCGGCGGCCTGCGCATCCTGCGACGTCAGCACGGTGCTGGTCGCGCCGGTATCCACCACGGCCCGGACCGGGTTGCCATTGATCAGGATGCGCGCTTCGAAATGGCCGTTGTCCGCCTTGTCGAGCGTCACCGTGGCGTGGCCGTCCTCGACGCCAAGCGCAAGCGGGCTGCCGGGAACAAGGCCCGCGGTCACCCGGCTGGCGACATCCTGCAACTCATAGCGATACTGGTAGCCGGCGATCAGCGCGAGTGCGATCGCCGCCCAGGCGCCGAGATTGCGGGCCATGGCGCCCAGGGGGCGGCCCGAGCGAAGCAGGCCGGCGCCGATAAGGGCGCCAAAGGCACCGAGCCAGATCAGCCGGCTGAAATCGTTGTTCTCGACGCCGAGCGTGCTGCCGGCGGAATCATTGAGCATGAGCAGGACTGCTCCCACCCCGATCGCGGCCATCAAAATCCAGAACAACCGGCTCATCCGCACCTCACGATAGCGCGCCGCGTTCGCGCGCCATACGGGTGCGGCGAGTTTCCCGGCGCGGCCGGCGTTCGACCGTCTCCAGCCGGGCCGGCAATTGCGCCATGACGCTGCGGCGCGTTTCCGTCGTCATCCCGATCCAGGCGCCGATTTCCTCGCGCGTGCGACCGCAACCGAAACAGAAGCCGGTTTTCATGTCGATCGAACAGACCAGGATGCACGGGGATTCGATGGCCGTCATGACTTTCTCTTGGGCTTCCATCCGGAATCCCTTGTTCCACCTCCACATGGTGCAATGGCAAAGCCAATGCAAGCCCTCGCGATTGCGCCCTTCGGGGCCGGCTTTGCGGCAAATGCAGGCCCATCATCCCGGAGGTTGTGCCAACCCCGCAAGGCGGCTATGCCGCTCACCAACTCCAGGGAATGATCGATAACAAGATGACCAGCGCACTGCCTTTCGACGATTTTCGCAACCTGTTGGCCAACCTGCCGGCGGCCGACACGGCAGCCGAGACCCGCGTGCGCACGCTGTTTGCCAAGGCCGACAAACCAGGCAATTCGCTTGGCCGCATCGAGGACATCGCCGCTTGGCTCGCCGGCTGCAGCGGGCGGGCTCCGCCCGCGGTGACAAGACCGCTGATGGCGGTCTTTGCCGGCAATCACGGCGTCACGCGCCACGCCATATCGCCACGGCCGGTGGCGGCGACCGCCAACGCGGTCGAACTTTGCGCCGCGGGAGGTGCCGCGGTCAACCAGATCTGCATTGCCTACGATCTCGGGCTGAAGGTTTTCGATCTTGCCCTGCATATCCCGACCGCCGACATCACCGAAGAGGCCGCGCTGGACGAGCGTGGCTGTGCCGCCACCATGGCCTTCGGCATGGAAGCGATCGCCGGCGGCACCGACCTTTTGTGTCTCGGCGATCTCGGCGTCGGCAACTCGACCGTCGCCGCCGCCCTGTTCGCGGCACTGTTCGGGGGCGGGGGCGCCGATTGGGTCGGCCCGGGGTCGGGCGCCGATGCGGCGATGCAGGCACGCAAAGCCGACGTGGTCGATGCGGCGCTGGCTTTTCATGGCGGCCATCTCGGCGACCCGCTCGAGGCGCTGCGCCGGGTCGGTGGCCGTGAATTCGCGGCGATCGCCGGCGCCATCCTTGCCGCGCGGATGCAGAAGATCCCGGTGCTGCTCGACGGATTGGCGGCGACGGCAGCCGCAGCGGTACTGCATGGCGTCAATCCCACAGCGCTCGAGCATTGCCTTCTGGCCAGCCTGTCGCCGGAACCCGCGCATGCACGCGCCGCCCAACGGCTAGGGCTGCGCCCGTTGCTTGATTTGGATATCAGCCATGGCGAAGGGGCAGGGGCCGCCCTTGCTGCGGGGCTGGTCAAGGCCGCCGCGCTGACCAGTTCGGGCATGGCAGCTGCGGTACGTGGCTAGAGTCTTGCCGGATTACCGTCGTCGAGCCGCCACCGCCGCGGTCGGCAGTGCCGGCAGTTCCTCCATCACCCGGCTGAGCGGGAAGATCGCGATCGCCTCGGTCCCTTCGCGCAGCTTGGAATGAAGTTCGAACTCGCCGCCATGCATGGCGAGCAGCCCTTGCACGATCGGCAGGCCAAGCCCGGTGCCTTGCTCGGCGCTCTTGATGGCAATGGAGCCTTGGCCGAAGGCGGAAAGCACGATCGGGATCTCGTCTTCCGGTATGCCCGGTCCGTTGTCCTTGATTGAAATGTATTGTCCGCCGCCCGCCGTCCAACCAACGCGGACACGGATTTCACCGCCGGTAGCGGTGAATTTTATCGCATTCGACAGAAGGTTGAGCGTGATCTGTCGCACCGCACGCTCATCAGCGAAAAGGCGCGGTAGCTCGTGCTCGAAATCCTGGACGACCCGGATATCCTTGTTGCGCGCCCTCAACTCCATCATGTGACAGCAGTCCTCGACGATACCAAGCAGCATCACCGGTTCTTCATTGAGCTGGTAGCGGCCGGCCTCGATGCGCGAAAGGTCGAGGATCTCGTTGATCAGGTCGAGCAGATGCTGGCCAGATTCGTGCACGTCATGGGCATAGTCGCGATAGGTGGGATTGCTCATCGGCCCCAGCACCTCGTTCGACATCACCTCGGAAAAACCGAGAATGGCGTTGAGCGGCGTGCGCAATTCGTGGCTCATCGAAGCGAGGAACCGCGATTTCGCCAGATTGGCGTCTTCGGCCCGCCGCCGCGCCTCGTCCGACATCGATTTCGCCGTCTCCAGTTCAGCGATCAGCGCATCCTTTTCGGAGCGGAACGACAACATCATCAGGGACGAGTGGTTGAGATGACGGGCCACATAGGCGAAGAACGGCAGAGAAACGACCAGCAGCGCGGCCATGATCGCCTCGACCGGCATCCATAGCTTGGCGCCGGCATAAGCGTAGAGCGCCACGGGAACGGCAAAGGTCGCCAACAGCGCCCCACGCAGAGACGAGGTCATCACCGCGGTCGCCGCCATGGCGAACAACAGCACCACGGCCTTGACGATGTGGAACGGATCGACCTCGCAGACGCTGCAGCCAAGCCACACGAACCATGCCCAGCCGAGACCGCACAGGAAATGGCCGATCAGGAATTCCCGTCCTGCTTGCGAAGGGTTGAGCTCGGAAGCTTCCGTGCGCTCGATGCGCCGCGCCATGAAGGCAACGATAGTGTAGCAGGTCAGGGTGAACAGCGCCCAGAGCCCGATCTCGTTGCCGATTCCGGCCAGCCGGCCGGCCGCCGCGATCGCCAGGACAAGAAGCGGGATGGCGATGGCGCCGCTGGTCATCGCGCGGGCATGGAGCTTCAGCAGTTCACGATCGAAATCGGGATTGCCGGCCTGCTGCGAAAGACGGTCACGCGTCTTGCGCACCGCGCGCGCCACATCGCTGTTGCGATGAGGTTTCCTGCGGTCCACAATGAACTTGTCCGCTGTGTTCGAGCGTTGCAAGGGCATCAAAACTTCAATTTATGCGAGCAGCGGTTTCCAAGTGTTAAGCTACGTTCGAATGATTAACCAACCGTTTGCCATATGAGCCGCTCATGGTCGCCAAGACCGCGCCGGAGATACGTTGCGCGCCCCAGAAGCCTGTGGCGCCGGCTGGTGGATTACGGGCTTGCCGTCATCATCCTCGGACTGCTGATCCTGCTGGCGGCCCGCCTCGACCGGGTGGAGACACGCAAGACGCAAGGCGTGGCAATCATCAACGACGGCGATTCGATCACGCTTGGCACCGAGCGTATCCGCATGCGCGGCATCGATGCTCCGGAATATACGCAGACCTGCCGCAAGAACGGTACTGACTATTCCTGCGGCACGCTTGCGCGCCAGTCGCTCGTTCGCCTGATCGCCGGCAAGCCCGTCTCTTGTACCGGCTGGCAACGTGATCGTTATGGCCGGTTGCTCGGCGACTGCACCGCCGGCGGCAAGGATCTCAACCGCGCGCAGGTCGAGGCGGGCTGGGCGGTTGCGTATGGCGACTTCGAGAGCGAGGAGGCCGTCGCCCGGGCGGGAAAGGCCGGCATCTGGGCGGGAACGTTCGACCAGCCGCAGAATTGGCGAGACAGCCGTCACGGCGAAGTCGTCGAGAAGAAGCACGGCACATTGGCCTCGATCGGCGATGCCGTCCGCGAGATTTTTCGCTTCTGGTGATGCGCGTCCTGAAAGCCGAACCGAGAACGAACAGGAGGATGGAATGAAACTCTTCGACGGTGGCCGAGCGCCCAACCCAAGGCGGGTCCGCGTTTTCCTGGCCGAGAAAGGCATCGAAGTTCCACAGGTGCCCATCGACATGGGGGCGCTGGAACACAGGCAACAGGCGGTCAGCTCGCGCAATCCCTTGCAGCGCCTGCCGGTGCTGGAACTCGACGACGGCACCGTCATCACGGAATCCGTCGCCATCTGCCGTTATTTCGAGGAACTGCATCCCGAACCGGCCCTGTTCGGGCGTGGCGCACTCGGCAAGGCGCAGGTCGAGATGTGGCAGAGGCGGATGGAATTCAATTTGCTCAGCTGCGTCACGCAGGCCTTCCGGCACACCCATCCGGCCATGAAGGAATGGGAAATCCCGCAGGTCTCCGAATGGGGCGAGGCCAACAAGCCGAAGGCCGTGGCGTTCCTCAGGCTGCTGGATGGAGAACTGGGCAGCCGGGAGTTCATCGCCGGTGACAGCTATTCGATCGCCGACATCACCGGCCTGATCGCTGTGGACTTCATGAAGCCGGCACGCATCAAGGTGCCGTATGATTGCGCGAATGTGTTGCGCTGGCATCAGGCCGTCTCCAGCCGGCCGAGCGCATCAGCCTGAGAATGACTGCCGAACTCGAAAACCTCGTCGCCAAGGTCCGCGCCTGTCGCATCTGCGTGGAAAATCCGGCCGGTAAGCCGTTGCCGCATGAGCCACGACCTGTGCTGCGCCCATCGTCCAGCGCCCGTATCCTGATCGCCAGCCAGGCGCCGGGGACCAAGGTGCATCTGTCGGGCATGCCGTTCACCGACGCCTCCGGCGATCGCTTGCGCAGTTGGCTTGGCGTGACGAGCGACGAATTCTACGACATCGAAAAATTCGCCATCGTGCCGATGGGTTTCTGCTTTCCCGGCCAGGATGCCAAGGGGGGAGACCTGCCGCCGAGGCGCGAATGCGCGGCGGCCTGGCGCGCGCCCTTGATGGCCTCGATGCCACGGATCGATCTGGTGCTGACAATCGGCATCTATGCGCAGTCCTGGCATATGGGTGCGGCGCGCCGGCCCTCCCTGACGGAAACGGTCATGGATTGGCGCTCCATCTGGGAGAATTCCGTCGGTCCGAAAGTGTTGCCGCTGCCGCATCCCTCGTGGCGCAACACCGGCTGGCTGAAGAAGAATCCATGGTTTGAAATGGATTTGCTGCCTTTTCTGCGTTCGGAAATCCGCTATCGCCTCGGCTGACCTTTCAGCAAGAAATCACTCGCTTTTTGCCCGATCAGCAGAATTCCTTTCTTGTGAAAGGCCTGGATAAGGCAGAGTATAGGCATTCTATTCCTTTGGGAGCACGATATGGATCGCCTCGATAGAAAAATCCTCCGCCTTTTGCAGGAGGACGCGACACTCGCGGTCGCCGACGTCGCCAAGAAAGTCGGGCTGTCGACAACACCTTGCTGGCGGCGCATCCAGAAGCTCGAGGAGGAGGGCGTCATCAAGCGGCGCGTTGCCATTCTCGACCATGAAAAGGTCAATGTGCGCGTCACCGTCTTCGTGTCGATCCGCACCAATTCGCACAGCCATGAATGGCTGCGGCGTTTCTCGGAAGTCATCCAGGAGTTTCCCGAGGTGGTCGAGTTCTACCGCATGAGCGGCGACGTCGACTATCTCCTGCGTGTCGTGGTGCCCGACATCGCCGCCTACGACGCCTTCTACAAGCGTCTGATCGCCAAGATCGAAATCCGTGACGTGTCGTCTTCCTTCGCCATGGAGCAGATCAAGTACACGACCGAAATCCCGCTCGACTACATGGTGCTGGACAAGGAATCGGGTGCCAACGCCGCCTGAGCTGCAGCAGGTTGTCCTGCTTAGTTCTTCTTTTTGTTGAGGAAACTCCAGGGAGAATTGACCGGCAGGGTGACGGTGTCCGGCACGCTGCCGACAGCGACCACATCTGCCTTGCGGACGCTGTAGCCAGACTGGATGACGCTGACGCCGTCGAGGATGAACAGCTGGCTCTTCTCCATGTCCGGCTTCAGCGCGCCGGTGACCGCGACAGGCTGATACGCCTCGGACATCTTGTAGGGACGAGCCGGCGTGACCAAGACAATCTGGTTGGGCGGGGGCGTCGGCATGTGGCTGCACGCACCCGTCCAGGGCACCAGCAGGAACTGATAGACAAGATCGCCATCGCGATCGACCGGCAATGCATAGCCGGCTAGCTGAATGCTTTTGTCCTGCAGGTTGAGGGACAGCGTCTCGCCGTGGTCGGGCAATTTTGCCGCGATCATCGGCAGCCCGACGTTTTCGGCGGCGGATTGCGTAGCCGGACGCAGATCCTTCCAGAATATGTGCGCGGTCTCGGCCGAGGCATCTGTGGCCGCGGACACAAACAATGCCGCTGCGAGCATTATGGTTGATTTCAGAGGATTGCTCATTGGCCCGCGTCCCTTTGAAGCTCAAGTAAAGACGCCGCTGTCAGCGACGTCAACGCTCCCGCCATCACATGTCGGCAGCCGCATCACATGTCGGCGAGATCCAGACATGCCGGAAAGCGGGTTTCCGCGCCGTCAGCCTTTCCTTGCGGCGATCCGCGCCAGCGTCTTGGCATTGGACAGCTCCCTTACCGCGTCCTTGCCGATCCAGCGCGCCGTCCTGTCGGTCGACTGCGCCAGCCGTTCGGCGACAGCCAGGGCAGCGCCGTGCATGTCCATCGATCGTTTGCCGATCGACCGAAGCGCCCAGTTCACGGCCTTCTTCACGAAATTGCGGCTGTCGTTCGCATGCGTTTCGATGATCGGCAGGAAGGAGAGGAAGGTCGCCCCTGGCTCCTTCTTCCGGTGGACGACGGACCAGGCCATCATGGCGAAGGCCGTGCGCCGAACGAACTCCCGCTCATCGGCCGCAAACTCGGCGATCAGTTCTTTCCAGGCGTCCGTATCGACAAAGAGATCCGAGACGCCGTCGACGATGTCCCAGGAGTCGAAACTAGCCGCCCATCGTCTTGCATCTTCAGCAGAAAACCGTTTCGAGTCAGCCGTGACGGAGGCGATGAACTGCGCCTCCATGATGCCGGTGTCCCATAGCTCGAAGGCGCGCTCGTGGTTGCGTTTGATCTTCCTGGCGATCTGCCGCTGCATGCCGTGCGTGATACCAAGTGCACGGTCGATCTTGATGCCGTAGCGCAACATGCCGAGGCGGTTCTCCTCCGATCCGATAGCGCGCAGATGGGCGACGATTTCTGCAGCACTGGATTGAGGCGAGAGCTCTGGCACCGCGGAACCTATTTTTCGAGACGGGCGAGCAGCGAGGACGTGTCCCAGCGCTTGCCGCCCATCGCCTGCACATCCTTGTAGAACTGGTCGACGAGTGCGGTGACCGGCAGTCTGGCGCCATTGCGGTCGGCCTCGGCCAGGCAGATGCCGAGATCCTTGCGCATCCAGTCGACGGCGAAGCCGAAATCATATTTGCCGGCGTTCATCGTCTTGTGGCGGTTCTCCATCTGCCAGGAGCCGGCGGCACCCTTGGAAATCACCTCTATCACCTTCTCGATGTCGAGCCCGGCCTTCTTGCCGAAATGGATGCCTTCGGCCAGGCCCTGGACGAGGCCGGCTATGGTGATCTGGTTGATCATCTTGGTGAGCTGGCCGGCACCGGCCGACCCCATCAAGCCGACCATGCGGGCAAAAGCGTCGATGACAGGCTTCGCTCTGTCGAAAGCGTCCTGCTCGCCGCCGACCATGACGGTCAGCACGCCGTTCTCGGCGCCGGCCTGGCCGCCCGAGACAGGCGCGTCGAGAAACGAAAAACCACCGACTTGCGCCGCCGCCGCCAACTCGCGAGCGACCTCGGCCGAGGCCGTGGTGTTGTCGATGAAGACCGAACCCTTCTTCATCGATTTGAAGGCGCCTTCCGGACCGGTCGTCACCGAACGCAAATCGTCGTCATTGCCGACACAGGAGAAGACAAAATCCTTGCCTTCGGCGGCCTGTGCTGGCGTCGCCGCAAGGCTACCGCCATGCTGGCCAACCCATTGCTCGGCCTTGGCCTTGGTGCGGTTGTAGACGGTGACGTCATGGCCGCCCTTGTTCTTCAAGTGCCCGGCCATCGGATAGCCCATCACGCCAAGACCGAGAAATGCAACAGATGCCATGAGCTTGCCCTTCAGAAACGGAATTTGCTGCGAGACGTCTAGGCTCTGCGCGCAATTCGTCAAGATGCGCAGGGCAGGATCGACTGGTGCAGCTGAATTTGAAAATAGTCAGCGTTTCAGGTGAACGGTGATCCGGCGCTCGATCCATTCGACGCCATGACGCAATATCTCGACCATCACCAGATAGACGAGCGCGACCCAGATATAGGCCTGGATGTCGAACGAGTTGGCGAAGGCGAGCTTGGCATTGCCCATCAGATCATAGACCGTGATGATGGCGACGATGGCGGAAGCCTTGACCATCAGGATCAGTTCGTTGCCATAGGGCCGCAAGGCGACGATCAAGGCTTGCGGCAGGATGATCTTGCGCAAGGTTTGCAGTTTGTGCAGGCCAAGCGATGCCGCCCCTTCCCATTGCCCTCTTGGCACGCTCTCGATGGCGCCGCGCAGGATTTCGGCCTGGTAGGCGGCGGTGTTGAGCGCAAACGCAAAGACGCCGCAATTGAACGCGTCCTTGAAAAAGTCCCAGAGGCCGATCGACTGGAGCTCGACCCTGAACGAGCCCAATCCGTAATAGACGAGATAGGTCTGGACCAGCAGCGGCGTGCCGCGGAAAAAATAGACGTAGCAATAGGCGAGGCCGGACAGGATCCGGTTCTTGGACATGCGCCCATAAGCGACGGGCACCGACAGAATCGCGCCGAGCACCATCGATATGGAAACCAGCGCGAGCGTAACCCCAAGCCCGCTCAAATAGGCGGGCGCATATTTGGCGAAGAACTCAGGGTTCCAGGCAAGAACCAGATAGCTGACGATGCCAATGCCGAACAAAATCCACAGGCAGACCAGCGCGTAACCGGCGATACGCCTGCGCGGCCAGCCGCGAGCCCGTGGCGGCGGACGTTCGACCATTGCGGCCGTGGCGCTCAACGCTGCGCCTCCTGCCGGCCAAGCGAGCGCAGAATAGCGCTGGTGGCGAAGGACGACAGGACGGCCAGGCCAAGAAAGACCAGCGAGGCGACACCGAAGAACAGGAAAGCATGCTTGGTGACGCGGGCGGCAATGCTAGCGTTACGCAGCGTCTCGGCCAGGCCGACGACCGACACCAGCGATGTGTCCTTGAGCAGGCTGAGCCAGCAGTTCTCCAGGCCGGGGAACGCGATGCGCAGCAGCTGCGGCACGATCACCTTGCGCATGGTCAGCCAGTTCGAAAGACCAATGGCATAGCCGCCTTCATACTGGCCTTTGGGAATGGCGCGGAAGGCGGAAAGAAAAACCTCGCTGGCATAGGACGAGAAGATCAGCGCAAGCACGATCATGCCGGCGACGAAGCTGTTGACGTCGATGGTGGTGTCCGGCCGGAAATACCTGACGAGATGCTGCAGCAGGATCGGCATGCCGAAGAAGAACAGGAAAAGCGTCACCAACTCCGGCAGGCCGCGAAAGACCGTGGTGTAGATGTTGGCGGCAAGGCGCAGCGAGGGTTCTTCGGACTGCTTGGCGAGGGCAATGAAAAAGCCGATCGTCAATCCGATGGGCAGCGTGGCAAGCGCAAGCGCAATGGTGATCAGTGCGCCATAGGCAATATCGTCAAGCCAGCCTTCGGGTCCCCAACTGAGAAGTGTCCATATGCTCTGGGCTGGCATTGGCCGGTCTTATCTCCACGGCATTCCTGAGACGAATAGAAAGACGGCGGGGAAATTCCCCGCCGTCTTGACCTTTATCAGGACTCGGCGCCATAGACGTCGAACTTGAAGTACTTGTCGTTGATTTCCTTGTATTTTCCATTGGCGCGAATGGCGTCGATGGCCGAGTTGAGCTTGTTGACCAGGTCGGTTTCGCCCTTGCGCACGGCAATGCCGGCGCCAGGCCCGAAGATCTCGACCGGCTGCGGCGACGGCTGGCCGAGGATCTTGCAGCAGGCGCCATCAGGCGAATCCAGAAACTGCTGCAGCACGACGATATCGTCCTCGATGGCGTCGAGACGGCCATTGGCAAGATCTGCCTGCTCCTCGGGGCTGCTCGGATAGCCCTTCACGGTGCTGTCAGTGTAGGTCTTCGAGGCATAGTTGAAATGCGTCGTGGTGGTGGCGACGCCGATGGTCTTGCCGGCGAGATCTTCCTTGGTCACGCCTTTCAGCGTACTGTCCTTCGGCACGGCGAGCGCCGACGGCGTGTTGTAGTATTTGTGCGAAAAATCGACCTTTTCCATCCGCTCCGGCGTGATCGACATCGAGGCGACGATGGCGTCGAACTTGCCGGCCTGAAGGGCGGGAATGATGCCGTCCCAATCCTGCGCGACGAAGGTGCACTTTACCTTCATCTCATCACAAAGCGCCTTGGCGATGTCGATGTCGAAGCCTACGAGTTGGCCATCGGCGGTAAGGTTGTTGAAGGGCGGGTAGGCGCCTTCGGTGCCGATCCTTAGGGTCTTTTCCTGGGCCTGGGCGACGCCGAGCGTCAGCAGCGCGGCCGATGCGGCAAGCGCGATACGCAGTGAAATACGCATGATGGTCCTCTCTTTATGGTCCCGGCCGTCGTTCCGAACGGCTCTGTGGGGCGGTGCTTTTGACCGCCCGCTGGCGCGATACTCCCACTCTTTCCAAGAAAAAAGCAACTGCAAAACCGTAAAAATGGGCAAGGCTATTCTGCCGTTGCGTCAGCGCTCAAGCAACGAGCCCGGTGGTGCGCTCGATGAAGTCGGCTATCGATTTTGCATCGTCGAGATCGAATACCGGCAGCTGCTCGCCTTCAATCGCAAAATCGGCTGCGACAGCGACGATGTTGGGATCCTCCGCCGAAAGCGGCGTGCGGTCCTTCGCATCCAGCCGGCGGGTTTCGATCTTGTCGTGGGCTTCGCGCTTGTAGCCCTCGACCAGCACCAGGTCGCAAGGGGCAAGCCGCGACAGGACAGTCTCCAATGTCGGCTCATCCTCGCCGCGCAACTCGTGCATCAGTGCCCAGCGAACGCCGGAGACGATCGCGACTTCGGTGGCGCCGGCCTGCCGGTGGCGAAAACTGTCGGCACCCGGTTTGTCGATGTCGAAATCATGATGGGCGTGTTTCACCGTCGACACCTTCCAGCCGCGCCGGACAAGTTCGGTGACCAGCCTTTCGGTCAAAGTCGTCTTGCCGGAATTCTTCCAGCCGGTGATGCCGAAGACGCGTCTGTTCATGGCTTGATGCTCTGCAACAGACGCTCGGCAGACACAAGATCGTCCGGTTCGTTGATGTTGAAGAAAGGGTCGATCCCCGCCGATTGCAGAACCGGGAATTCCACCTCGACAAAACCGTGCCGGTCGATGAAAGCCGAAACCCGCCTGATATCCTCGTCGACCAGAAAGTGCCGCAAGGCATCGCGGCAGCCGAGCGGCCAGAGCGCGAAGGTCGGGTGCCGCTTGCCGGCCGAGCAGGCTACGGCAATCGAACTGGGACTTCGATCGGCGGCCGCTGCCAGGCGCTCGACAAGGTTCAACGGCAGGAAAGGCGTGTCGCCGGCAGCACTGACGATCGCTTTGCAAGACGTATTGGCCGCGGCCCATTCGAGGCCGGTCAGGATTCCGGCGAGCGGCCCGGCAAAGCCGGGCACGCTGTCGGCAAGCACCGGCAGTCCAAAGCGCAGGAATCGCGCAGAGGCGCCATTGGCGCTGAGCGCCAGCGATTCTATTTGCGGGGTGAAGCGCGACACGACCTGGTCAAGCAGGCAGCCATCGCCAAGCGGCAACAGGCTCTTGTCGCCGCCGCCCATCCGTCTCGACTGGCCACCGGCCAGGATGATCCCCGCAATGTCTCGCTTCATGCCACGAAGCCTGTACGCCAGCCGTCGGAAATCACAAGAACCTTCAATGATCTGGCTAGATTCCGTCAGGCACCATGGTCGGCCCCGTGCTTTCGGCGACGATCTTTCGCCGGCCGACCACACGCTCGCGATAGAGCGCATAAAGGCCGGAGCCGATGATGATGGTGGCGCCGACGATCATCGGCGGATCGGGGATATCGGCAAAGATGAACAGGCCAAGCAGGATCGACCAGATCAGGGCCGTATAGCGGAACGGCGCGATGAAGGAGATGTCGCCCGCCCGCATCGCCATGATGATGAACTGGTAGCCGATCACCACCAGCACCGCGGCCAAGGCCAGCAGGGCTGTGCTGTCCCTCGTCATCGGCGTCCAGCCGCCCATTGCCGGCAACAGCGCCGCACCGACGATGGTCATGGCAAGCGCGGTTGCCGTCGACACCAGCAATGTCGGAATGGCCTTGGGAATTCGCTTGGTGGCGAGATCGCGCACCGCACAACAGGCGACACTGGCCAGCGCTGCCAGCGAGTACATGCTGAACCCTTCGAAGCCAGGCCGCACGATAATCAGCACGCCGGCAAATCCGATGGCGATGGCCAGCCAGCGCCGCCAGCCGACAGCCTCGCCAAAGACGAGTGCGGCCCCCATCGTCACCGCCAGTGGCAGCGCCTGCAGCACCGCCGAAACATTGGCGATCGGCAAATGGGCGAGGGCGACGAGAAAACTCACCGTGGCACCGGCCTCGCTGATCACGCGCAGGGCCACCAGAGGCTGCAGCATCGAACCCGGGCGGGCGAGCGCGCCGCGCTGCCAGGCGAGCAAGCCGACGAAAAGCGAAGCGAAAGCCCCACGGATCAACATGACCTGCGCCATGTTCATCGATTGTGACGAGTATTTGGTGATGGCATCGTTGAGGCAGAAGCCGGCCATCGCCACCATCATGAACAACGCGCCGCGAATATTTGGTGACAGGGGCAAGACGGCTACCGGTTCTGCTAATGCATGTCGCCCAAAAGTGACCTCGGTTTTGGGGAAACGACACGCATAAGAAACAAAGACCTAAAGCGCGTCGCCTGAATCCGTTCAAACGCGACGCGCTTTAGGCAGCAAGCCTGTAACAGCCGGGCGTGAAACAGCAACAGCAAAGGGCTGGGCCACAGCCTTGTTTGTGGCTCAGAAGATCACCTGCAATGGCGGCAGAACTTACTTCTTCGGCGTCAGCACCTCGGTGCCATTGCCTTCCTTGCCGGCGATGGTCCACAGACCATGCAGCGAGCCGTCGTCCGTCATCTTGTAGACGACGAGGCCGATATCCTTGCCCATGACATAGCCGGCCGAGAAGGCATCATCGTTGCGCATGCAGATGCCGTCGGAAGATGAGCCGCCGGTTTCCCAATGGATCGCGCACGTCGTCCCGCTGGTCAGCGTGATGGTTGCCTCGCCGCCATAGGCAGAGCCGTCGAAGTTGGTGCCGGCGACCGTATAAGTGCCGCCGATCGACTGGGCCGCAGCGGGCACGGCCGCGAGACCAAGCAAGGCTAGAGAAAGAACGAGTTTGCGCATGGAGTATTCCCCCTGTGAGCGAAGATCCGCTTCCAGGGAAAGGGTAGGTTGGAACAGACTGGCCGTAAATCCGGCTGTGGTTCGCGAACAAGACTTTTTCTGGGGTGTGGTCCGAAACTTTCACGACCCCTTGAGACTGCCGGCAATGGCGCCGACCAGCGGGTCGTATTTCGACTTCAGGGCCGGAGGGTAGTCGACCCAGACCGTGCGGATGATACCGTCTCTCCCAAACAGACGTCGCTCGTAAAACATCTTTCCATCCTTAACGCCCGACAGCACCGCCCAATCGCTGCCGGCCTTGCCATAGGTCACCTTGTAGCCGGCTTCATCGCTGGCCTTCTCGGCCGCCACAAAGCCCTTCGGCGTATCGTTGTCTATGTTGAGGATGCCGGAGCAGATCAGGCTGGCGCCATCGGCGCTCAGCCATTGCTGTCCGTCGCCATTATCGGGCTCCGGCTGGCGATCGGTGAAGATCTCGTCGGGAAAGGTGCAGACGGTGCCGAAGCGCTCGTTCACATAAGTGAACGGCGCGGCGACCGCACTGCTTGCTGCCATTGTCGCAATCGCCAGGAATGAAGAGTGCAGCCGCATGCTCGCCTCGAGTCATGATCCGAAGCAATCTTGCATGAATTTCACGAAAAGATCAGCCGCCGGTGACGCTCATATGGCGTGACACCGATGGGCGGCTGGTGCGGCGGTCGATGATGAAGTCGTGGCCCTTGGGCTTGCGGCCGATGGCTTCGTCTATTGCATCGGCGACCAGCTCGTTGCCTTCGGAGGCGCGCAAGGGCGCGCGCAGGTCGGCGGCATCTTCCTGGCCCAGGCACATATAGAGGGTGCCGGTGCAGGTCAGCCGGACGCGGTTGCAGCTTTCGCAGAAATTATGCGTCATCGGCGTGATGAAGCCGAGCCGTCCGCCAGTCTCGGCGACCTGGACATAGCGGGCCGGGCCGCCGGTCTTGAAGGGAATGTCGGTCAGCGTGAACTGGCGTTCCAGCGACGCGCGCAGCAGCGACAGCGGCAGATACTGGTCGGTGCGGTCGGCATCGATCTCGCCCATCGGCATGGTTTCGATGACCGTCAAGTCCATGCCGCGGCCATGCGCCCAGCGCATCATCTCGGGCAGCTCGGCGTCGTTGAAATCCTTCAATGCCACCGCGTTGAGCTTGACCTTCAGCCCCGCGGCCTGCGCGGCATCGATGCCTTGCATGACCTTGTCGAGATGGCCCCAGCGGGTGATCTTGTGGAACTTGTCGGCATCGAGCGTATCGAGCGACACGTTGATGCGCTTGACGCCGCAATCGGCGAGTTCGGCGGCAAAGCGCGACAGCTGCGAGCCGTTGGTGGTCAGCGTCAGCTCTTCCAGCGCGCCGCTGGCGAGATGCCGCGAGAGCTGGCGCACCAGATGCATGATGTTCTTGCGCACCAGCGGCTCACCGCCGGTCAGGCGCAATCGCCTGACGCCCTTTTCGATGAAAACCGTGCACAGCCGGTCGAGCTCTTCCAGCGACAGCAGGTCCTTCTTCGGCAGGAAGGCCATGTCCTCGGCCATGCAATAGGTGCAGCGGAAATCGCAGCGGTCGGTGACCGACACGCGGAGATAGCTGATCGTGCGGCCGAAAGGATCAATCATGTCCATGCTTCAAGCGCTTCCTGTGGCCGTGAACGGCTTCGTTATATACCGCTATGTGATACGATCCGGCCTGCCATTCAAGATAGCGCCTCTCGATCTTTGGTAACATCTCTGCGCCGACATCGCATGTCGGTCGGTCTCATCAGGCCTTTTCCCGTTTGGCGAAGCGGCGTAGGGAAGGGCGGATGAGACGGGATCGAACAGCATGACCGCACCGAAAGAGCTCAGGGTCTCCAAGGACCGCAAACTTCTGTCCGTCACCTTTCCCGACCACCATCCATTCGAATTACCGGCGGAACTGCTGCGCGTCGCCTCGCCATCGGCCGAGGTGCAGGGCCATTCGCCGGATCAGCGGGTGACGGTCCCCGGCAAGCGCAATGTGGCAATCCTCAAGATAGAGCCGGTCGGCAACTACGCCGTGCGCATCACCTTCGACGATTTCCACGACACCGGCATCTTCACCTGGAATTACCTGCATACGCTCGGCCACGAGAAGGATGCGCGCTGGGAAGCCTATCTCGCGGAGCTTGCGGAAAAGGGCCTGAGCCGGGACCGCTAAAATTGATTCCCCTCGCTGTCGTCAAAACGTCATCGAGATGGCGTAGCGCCGGCAAAGGTTTGGAGGCGAAAACATGTCCGTCATCACCACGGTCGAGCAGCTCGAGGCGCTTTATGGCGTTCCAGGCGAGGCCTCGCTGGTCAAGGAACTCGACCACGTCATTCCCGAATATGCCGCCTTCATCGAAGCCTCGCCGTTCGTCGCGCTGGCCACCAGTGGCCCGGAGGGACTGGACTGTTCGCCGCGCGGCGATCTCGCCGGCTTCGTGCGCATCCACGATCCGAAAACCCTGATGATGCCGGACCGTCGCGGCAACAACCGCGCCGATTCGCTTAAAAACATTATCCGCGACCCACGTGTTGGGCTGCTGTTCCTGGTACC
>NZ_RZPQ01000330.1:0-6191 GCF_003999135.1 Mesorhizobium sp. M7A.F.Ca.CA.004.06.1.1
CTTCATCTATGGGCCGCAGCTGGCACTCGTCCTGTCGCTCGGCAGCGGCACCCATGTCTTCGTCTTCTCGACAAGGCTCGGCACCTTCGTCCAGGCCTATGAAAGCCGGATCATTCCGCAACGCACTCAGGAATTCGCCATCAACGCCGCCAACTACCGGCACTGGGACGAGGCCGTGCGGCTCTATGTCGACGACTGCCTGGAGGGCACCGAAGGACCGCGCGAGAAGGATTTCAACATGCGCTGGATCGCCTCTCTGGTTGCCGACTGTTACCGCATATTGATGCGCGGCGGCGTTTTTCTCTACCCCGGCGATCGACGCAAGGGCTATGGTCAGGGACGGCTGCGCCTCGTCTACGAGGCCAACCCGATCGCCTATCTCATAGAACAGGCTGGTGGTGCCGCCACCGATGCAATCAACCGAATCCTGGAAATCGAACCCGAGAGCCTGCATCAGCGCGTGCCGATGATCTTCGGGTCGGCGCGGGAAGTCGCGCGCATCACCCGCTACCACACAGAGCCGAGCAACATCGGTGAGCGTGCGCCGCTGTTCAGCCGCCGCGGCCTGTTCAGAGCCTGAGCAGCACCATGTCAGCCAAGCACCCCATCATCACCATCACCGGGTCGTCGGGCGCCGGCACGACCTCGGTCAAGCGCATCTTCGATCTGATTTTCCGGCGCGAGAACATCGAGGCCGCTTTCATCGAAGGCGACGCCTTCCACCGCTACGATCGCGCGGCGATGAAGGCAAAGGTGGCCGAGGAGGAAAAGGCCGGCAACCCGAACTTCACCCATTTCAATGCCGCGGCCAACGAACTCGGAATTCTCGAAGAGGTGTTCGCGGAATATGGCCGCCGCGGAACCGGCAAGACCCGCACCTACATTCACGATGAGGAAGAGGAAAAGCAGCACGGCACGCCACCGGGAACCTTTACCGAATGGCGCGAATTCGCTCCCAGCGACCTGCTCTTCTACGAGGGGCTGCACGGCTGTGTCGTCACCGACACGATCAATTTGGCCAAGCATGCGGATCTCAAGATAGGGGTCGTGCCGGTCATCAATCTCGAATGGATCCAGAAGATCCATCGCGACCGTTCGACACGCGGCTATTCCACCGAGGCGGTGATGGACGTGATCCTGCGCCGGATGCCCGACTATGTCCGCTACATCGTCCCGCAATTCTCGCAGACCGCCATCAACTTCCAGCGCGTGCCGATCGTCGACACGTCCAACCCGTTCATCGCGCGCTGGATCCCGACGCCCGACGAATCGATGCTGGTTATCCGCTTCGCCAATCCGCGCGGCATCGATTTTCCGTATCTGCTGTCGATGATCCACGACTCGTTCATGTCGCGGCCAAATTCCATAGTGGTGCCAGGCAACAAGCTCGATCTTGCCATGCAACTGATCCTGACGCCGCTCATCCTGCAATTGATTGAACGCAAGAGCCGTGTGTCGTGAGGAGGATGCAATGACCAGCCAAACAGCACTGAAGCCCGTCACCACAACCGCTCCCGTCTCGGAGCGCGACATGGCGAACGCCATTCGCGCGCTGGCGATGGACAGCGTCCAAAAGGCGAATTCGGGTCACCCTGGCATGCCGATGGGCATGGCCGACGTCGCAACGGTGCTGTTCAACCGCTTCATCAATATCGATCCGTCGAGGCCGGACTGGCCCGACCGTGACCGTTTCGTGCTTTCAGCCGGCCACGGCTCGATGCTGCAATACGCGCTGCATCATCTGCTCGGCTATGAAGACATGCAGATCGAGGAATTGCAGCGATTTCGGCAGTTGGGCAGCCGCACCGCCGGACATCCGGAATATGGCCATGCGCTTGGCGTGGAGACCACCACCGGACCGCTGGGACAGGGCATTTCCACGGCGGTCGGCATGGCGCTGGCGGAACGCATGCTTGCCGCCCGCCACGGTGCCGATCTGGTCGATCATCATACCTATGTCATTGCGGGCGACGGCTGCCTTCAGGAGGGAATCAGTCACGAGGCAATAGACCTCGCTGGTCACCTGAAGCTTTCCCGCCTGATCGTCTTCTGGGACGACAATGCGATTTCCATTGACGGGCCGACCTCCCTCTCCACGTCGATGGACCAGCCGGCGCGCTTCAAGGCCGCCGGCTGGGATGTCCAAAGTGTCGCCGGCCACGACATGGAGGCAGTCGCCGCGGCAATCGAGGCGGCGCGGCGGTCGGATCGGCCATCGCTGATTGCCTGCCGCACAGTGATCGGCATGGGTGCCCCCAATCTCGGCGGTTCGGAGAAGACGCACGGCGCACCGCTGGGTGAAGCAGAGATCGCCGCGACACGCGAAAACATCGGCTGGGCGCACGCACCGTTCGATGTGCCGGATGATATCCTTTTCGCCTGGCGCGAGATTGCCGGTCGCGGCGAAGCGATGCGGCGCGCCTGGGAGCAGCGGCTTGCCGCCTCGCCGCGGCGCGAGGCTTTTGAAAACGCTGTCGCCGCCGAACTGCCTGATACGGTCTTCGAAGCGCTCGACGCCTTTCGTCGCGAACATATCGAGAAGGCAACCAAGGTGGCGACGCGAAAAGCCTCCGAAATGGCGCTGGAGGTCATCAACGGCGCAACGGAGTTGACCGTCGGCGGCTCGGCCGATCTGACGCATTCGAATCTGACGATCACCAAGGGCATGAACCGCATTGCACCGGGTGACTATGCCGGCCGCTACATTCACTACGGCATTCGTGAGCACGGCATGGCGGCCGCCATGAACGGCATCGCGCCGTCACCCTGATCGCCACCGGCTCGGAAGTCGAGATCGCGGTTGCTGCCGCCGAAAGGCTGGAGACCGAGCATGGCGCCGCCGCCGCCGTCGTGTCGATGCCGTGCTGGGAGCTTTTCGAGGAGCAGGACAGCGCCACCCGCAAGGCCGTCCTCGGCTCGGCGCCGCGCGTCGCGGTCGAAGCGGCAGCCCGGCTGGGCTGGGACCGCTGGATCGGCGAGACCGGCGCTTTCGTCGGCATGACCGGCTTCGGCGCCAGCGCCCCTGCCCCCGACCTCTACCGGCATTTCAACATAACGTCCGAAGCGGTTGCTGCAGCGGCGCTGAAGCTCATCATCTAGGAGGATTCACAATGGCTCGCATCACCCTTCGCCAGCTTCTCGACCATGCCGCCGAGCACGGCTACGGCGTACCGGCATTCAACATCAACAACATGGAACAGGGCCTCGCCATCATGGAAGCGGCCAAGGCCTGCGACGCGCCTGTCATCATCCAGGCTTCGCGTGGCGCCCGATCCTATGCCAACGACATCATGCTGGCCAAGATGATGGAGGCGCTGACCGAAATCCACCCGACCATCCCGCTATGCATCCATCAAGACCACGGCAACAGCGAGGCCACCTGCCTTTCCGCGATCCGCCACGGCTTCACCTCGGTGATGATGGACGGATCCTTGATGGCGGACGCCAAGACGCCGGCCAGCTACGACTACAACGTCGCCATAACCGAACGCGTCGCACGCATGGCGCATTGGGTCGGTGCTTCCGTCGAAGGCGAACTGGGTGTGCTCGGCTCGCTGGAAACCGGTCAAAGCGAGGCAGAGGATGGCCACGGCGCCGAAGGCGCGCTTTCCCACGACCAGTTATTGACCGATCCCGATCAGGCGGTCGACTTTGTGACCGCAACCCAGGTCGACGCGCTGGCGATCGCCTGCGGCACCTCGCACGGCGCCTACAAATTCACCCGCAAGCCGGACGGCGACATCCTGGCCATGCAGGTGATCGAGGCGATCCACGAAAAGCTGCCCAACACGCATCTGGTCATGCACGGCTCTTCCTCGGTGCCGCAGGAGTTGCAGGACATTATCAACAGATACGGCGGCGAGATGCCCCAGACCTTTGGCGTTCCGGTCGAGGAGATAGAGCGCGGCATCCGCTACGGCGTGCGCAAGGTCAACATCGACACCGATTGCCGCATGGCCATGGCCGGGCAGTTCCGCCGCGTCGCGACGGAAGACCCGCGCGAGTTCGATCCCCGTAAATTCCTGAAGCCAGCCATGGATGCCTTGCGCGACCTTTGCCGGGACCGGTTCGAGCGTTTCGGTACGGCGTCCAACGCCTCGAAGATCAAGGTCATCGCCATGGACGAGATGGCGAAACGTTACGCCGCGGGAAAGCTCGATCCCCATATCGCCACCGCGAAAGCCGCCTGAGCAACAAACAGGAGACCTGTCATGAACAAGATCGACATACTGCCAGCGGGAACGCTCAAGGAAGGCAAGGAACGCTACAAGTCAGGGGTCATCCCCTACAAGAAGATGGGCTACTGGGAGCCGGACTACAGGCCCAAGGAGACCGATCTGATCGCCATGTTCCGGATCACGCCGCAGCCGGGCGTCGACCACGAGGAGGCGGCGGCGGCCATCGCCGGTGAATCCTCCACCGCGACGTGGACCGTGGTGTGGACCGACCGACTGACGGCCTGCGAGCTCTATCGCGCCAAGGCGTTCAGATCCGAGCCGGTGCCGAACACCGGTCCCGGAACCAAGACCGAGCAACAGTACTTCGCCTACATCGCCTACGACCTCGACCTGTTCGAGCCGGGCTCGATCGCCAATCTGACCGCATCGATCATCGGCAATGTGTTCGGCTTCAAGGCAGTCAAGGCGCTGCGGCTGGAAGACATGCGTATCCCGGTGGCGTACCTCAAAACCTTCCAGGGGCCGGCGACCGGTATCGTGGTGGAGCGTGAGCGGCTCGACAAGTTCGGCCGGCCGCTGCTCGGCGCGACGACGAAGCCGAAGCTCGGCCTGTCGGGACGCAATTACGGGCGCGTCGTTTACGAAGCGCTGAAGGGCGGCCTCGACTTCGTCAAGGACGACGAGAACATTAACTCGCAGCCCTTCATGCACTGGCGCGACCGCTTCCTCTACTGCATGGAGGCCGTGAACAAGGCGTCGGCCGCCACCGGCGAGGTCAAAGGACATTATCTCAACGTCACCGCCGGCACGATGGAGGAGATGTACGAGCGCGCCGAATTCGCCAAGCAGCTTGGCTCCTGCATCGTCATGATCGACCTCGTCATCGGCTACACGGCGATCCAGTCGATGGCCAAGTGGGCGCGCCGCAACGACATGATCCTGCACCTGCACCGTGCCGGCAACTCGACCTATTCGCGCCAGAAGAACCACGGCATGAATTTCCGCGTCATCTGCAAATGGATGCGCATGGCCGGCGTCGACCACATCCATGCCGGCACGGTGGTCGGCAAGCTGGAAGGCGACCCGCTCATGATCAAGGGATTTTATGACACGCTGCGCGAGGAGCGCACGCCGCAGAACCTCGAAACCGGGCTGTTCTTCGATCAGGAATGGGCCTCGCTCAACAAGGTGATGCCCGTCGCCTCGGGCGGCATCCATGCCGGCCAGATGCACCAGTTGATCCACTATCTCGGCGAGGATGTCATCCTGCAGTTCGGCGGTGGCACGATCGGCCATCCGGACGGCATCCAGGCAGGCGCGACGGCCAATCGCGTCGCCTTGGAAGCGATGATCCTGGCCCGCAACGAGGGGCGCGATTATTTGCGCGAAGGAACCAAGATCCTCGAACAGGCGGCCAGATGGTGCACGCCGCTGAAGGCTGCCCTGGAGACCTGGAAGGACGTCACCTTCAACTACGAATCGACCGACACGGCCGACTTCGTGCCAACCGCAACGCCCAGCTTCTAGACGAAAGGAACCGTCGTCATGATGACCAATCCGGGAAACAAGGTCACACAGGGGCAGTTCTCGTTCCTGCCCGACCTGACCGACGAGCAGATTTCGGCGCAGATCAAATACGCGCTGAAGAACCATTGGGCGGTCAGCGTCGAGTACACGGACGATCCGCATCCGCGAAATACCTATTGGGAAATGTACGGCAACCCGATGTTCGACTTGAAAGATCCGGCGGGCATACTGCTCGAGGTCAACGCTTGCCGGAAAGCGTGTCCGAACATGTATGTGCGGGTAACCGCCTTCGATTCGACCAAGGGCTGGGAAGCGCCGCGCATGTCGTTCATTGTCAACCGGCCGCCCAGCGAACCCGGGTTCCGGCTGCTGCGCCAGGAGCGCGACGGCCGCAGTCAGGGTTATTCGATCGTGCCTTATGCGACCGACAGGCCCGAGGGCGAGCGGAGCTAGCCGAACCATGCTGAACGCGATGACCAAGGACGC
>NZ_RZPQ01000331.1:0-6179 GCF_003999135.1 Mesorhizobium sp. M7A.F.Ca.CA.004.06.1.1
GCCGACAGAGGTTGACCCAATAGCCGCGCTATAGGCGCTGCTCAGCGTCGATAGCGAAGCGATCGAGCCATCCGTCTCGTCGAGCCGCCAGTCGCCATAGACGTTGAGGTTCGAGACATTGCTGCCGGACAGGCCGGTCCGGAAGGTCACGCTATTCTTGGCGCCCGAGTCCGCTTCGGCAACGGTGTAAGCGAGCACCGAGTTCGAGACCGCGCCCGCCGGCAGAGCGAGATAGTAGTAGCCGTTGACGCCGGTCGAGACTGTGCCGAGGTTTACGCCGCCGGAGACGACGGACACCAGCCCGGGATTCTTTGTGTAATAGGGCTGGCCGGTACCGGAAATCAGCGGCGTGTTGCCGGCATCCTTGTAGGCAATTCCGGAGATCGCCTGGACGCCATTGGGGTAGAAGCTCTTCAGATAGGGATAGAGGCCGCCAGTCCCGCCGCCAAAGGCGGCACTCAGTCCGTTGGCGCCGCCATTCTGGAAGCTGGAGGTCGACAGGCCGACGACATTGACATTGGGGCCGGTGGTGCCGCCGCCGATCGCAGGCTTGGCGATGGATGTGGTATTGTAGGGGCCTGATGTCGAAGTGTCGTACGCGCCCGTGACCACGCCGTCGTAAAGGTTGTTGCCGATGAACGCGCCGACATTCCATCCGCCGCTGACCGCGCCGGTCGAATAGCTGTCGGTTATCCTGCCGCCCTCGCCGACCCCCGAGTAGCCATAATTCGATCCGACGAGGCCGCCGACGGCCGCGCCGCCGCTGCCGATATCGACAGCGCCCATGGCATAGACGCGATCGATGGTGCCGAAATTATTGAAGCCTACCGCGCCGCCGGCGGTGTTAGTATCGCGAGCATTGACGACCACCGTCGAGAAGCTGTCGGAGAGCGCGCCGTCGTTCTCGCCGATCAGACCACCTGAGGCGGACCCGTATTGTGTGGTGAACAGCTGACCAGTCGAATAACTCTGGGCCACCGTGCCGGCATTGAACCCAGCGATCCCGCCGAGGGTCCTGAACCCCCGGACCGTCACATTGGTGACGCCGACATTCTGAACCAGGCCGCCCGCGCCGATATAGCCGAACAGGCCGACATATTGGGCAGCGGACTGCGTCACCGACAGGCTGTCGACGGTGTGGCCTAGCCCGTCGAACGAGCCGGTGAAGCCATTGCCGCCGTTCTGGATGTTGCTGTTGCCGTCGGTGCCCAGTGATATGAAGCCGAGACCGCTATTCCAGCTGGACGTGGTGCTGGCATCGATATTCTTGGCCAGCGCATAGCTCCCGGTGAGCCCGCTGTTGATCGCCTGCAGGCCGTTGACATCGTAGATCAGCGTGTAGCTCTGGCCGTCGATCGACAGCGCCTGCGCTCCCGGCGTGCCGGTGAAGGTCGCCGATGCACCCAAGGCATAGGAGATCGTGCCGCCGGTACCGCCATTGTTGGTGACCAGCGTCAACCCGCCGCCGCCGCCGATCGTGGCGTTCGCATTGAAGACGATCGAATGAGAGGCGCTGAGCGTCAGCGTGTTGGTGTTCCAGCTGATCGGCGCGGCAATGGTGATGTCGCCAGCCTGCGAACCGCCGCTGCCGGTTGAGATGGTGACGTTTGCGGTTGCGAGAAGGTTCTGCAGCGTGGTGACGTTGATGACGCTGTCATTGGTGTTGGCGGACATGCTGCCGCCGGTGTTGCCGGCAGCGTTGGAGATGGTGACGTTGTAGGGGTCGAGCAGAAGGTCGCCGGTATCGCCGAAGCGGGCGCGCAGATCGACCTCACCGGTGAAGTCGAGGCGCTGCTTGCCGGACACTTCCGCGAAGCCGCCATTGCCGCCGTCATCGCCACCACGTGCGGAAATCTTGCCCGCGAACTTTGTCTGCTCGTCGGACCAGACGATGACCGTGCCGCCATCGCCGGTGCCGGTCGCATCGGCGCTGATTGTCGTCTTCGCATCGATCTCGGTTGTGACCGCGTGCTGGAGCGTGCCAGAACCTTGCTTGTCGCCGCCGATCTTGACCGTGCCGCCGCCATTCTTGCCCGAGGCATCGACCTTGGCGGCCTTGAGCTTCAGTTTGCGGCCGGTGACCGTGACCTTGCCGCCCTTGCCGCCGGCCTTGGCCGAAGCATCGAGCGTGCCGGTGATTTCGACCGAGCCTTCATCACCACCAAGCACGATGGCGCCGGATTGACCTGACACCGTGCGTGCCTCGATGACACCGGACATGTTGACGGCCTGGCGTGCTGCATTGCGCACCGCCGCCGCCTTGAGTTCGACCAGTCCGCCATCGGCACTGATACGTCCGGAATTGCTGACCAGCGCATTGCTGCCATCAGCCCTGGTCGGCACGGAGACCTGCAAGAAGCCGTCGCCGGACAGATCGAGCGCCGCCTTCTCGCCCGAGCCGAGCCCGACCTTGCCGAGCGGCACGGTGATCGAGCCGGCATTGTCGACGCTGCCACCGATCAATGCGGCATAGCCGCCACGCCCGATGCTGATGGCACCCTGGTTGGCGACGGCAGCGGAAGCTCCATTGCCTTCGAACTCCAGCTTTCCGGCCTCAAAATCCTCGTCGCTGATGCCCAGCGAGGAGCCGACGAAACCGGCGGCACTGACCTTGCCGGTCTTGGAGATGGCAATGCCGTTGGGATTGACCAGGAACACCTGGCCATTGGCGTTGAGCTGGCCCGATATGGTCGATTTAGTGCCACCGGTGACGCGGTTCAGCATCGTTGCCGAGGATGATGGCTGGTCGATAGTGACTGTCGCGCCGGCGCCGATGGAAAAACTCTGCCAGTTGACGATCGCCGAACTGGTCGACTGCCTGATGGTCAGTTGCGACGACGATGGATGGGCGATGGTGACACCGCCGGACGCGACGCTGCCGCCTGTCGGCAGTTCCTGTGCTCGCGCCGACGTGAAACCGACAAGTGCCGTCGACGTCAAAAGCAGCGCCATCAACGGCGCGCCGGTGCGGTTAAGGTGCCGCCGTGAGAGGGTTTGGCGCTGCGCGGTCATGTCTTCCTACCGGATCGAGGCAACGCTGCAGACGGAAGCTGCGTCCGCCACGCCCTGGCAGAAGGCGGGGCCATCAAGCCGCGGGTCTTCAACCAGCGTTTGCGCATCGCCAGCCACCGGCTGTCCGGTGAAGAAAACCGGAGCCGGCCCGCCAGCAGCATGAGCATCGGCGTTGTACGCGACCGTGCTGGCTGCATCCGGTGCCGGCACGGTGTTGGGCGGCGAGACCACCAGATCGGCACCGACATAGGTCAGTTCATAGTTGGCCGAGAGGGTCAGGCTTCCCTGTTCGATGGCGTAGTTGCCAGGAGGGCTAGCGTGTGTCGCCCCAGTCGAGAGCGCGCCAAGAAACGTATCCCCGTTGACCAACCCCAGACCGCCGATCGAATAGGTGAGTGGCGGATTGGGCATGCCCTGCGGCCGGCTCTGCGCATCCGCCACTATGGTGATCGCCCGCTTGCCGATGCTGAAGTCGGCACCGGCATAGCTGATCTCGTAGTTCGAATTGGCGCTGTCGGTAAGCGTGCCCTGGCCGATCGCGTAAGCTCCGGCGTTCTCTCCCAAAACGCGATCGAGAGCGCCGACCAATCCCACACCACTGCCGAGATCGGTGCTGGTGTAGCCATAGGAGGACGGGTCGGCATCGCCGTAGATCTTGCCCTGGCCCGAATTGGCCGTGACGGTCACGACACGCCTGCCGATGCTGAAATCGGCGCCGACATAGCTGATGTCGTAGTTCGAATTGGCCGCATTGGCGAGTGTGCCCTGCCCGATCTGATAGGCGCCGACATCTTCGCCGGGAGTGCGGTGGAGAGCGCCAACCAGCGCCGCACCACTGCCGAGATCGGTGAAGGTGTAGCCATAGGACGACGGATCGGCATTGCCGTAGGTCTTGCCCTGGCCCGAGCTGGCAGTGACGGTCACGAATCGCTTGCCGATGCTGAAACCGGCGCCGACATAGGTGATGTCGTAGTTGGCGTTGGCCGCATCGGTGAGGGTGCCGCGGCCAATGGCATAGGTCCCGACATTCTCGCCCTCGGCGCGATCAAGCGTGCCGGTCAGCGCTGCGCCGCTGCCGAGATCGGATACTCCGTAGCCGTAAGACAGCGGATCTCCGTCCCCGTAGATCTTGCTCTGGCCCGCATCGGCCGTCACCGTGATCGCGCGCTGCGTCACCGAAAGATCCGCGCCGATATAGCTGATGGCGTAATTTCCGTTGGCAAGCGTGCCTTGGGTGATGCTGTAGCCGCCGACATCGGATGATGCTGCGGCGGTCCTTGCCAACGCACCACTCAGGCTGTCGCCATTGGCGAAATCGCCCGAGGTCAGTTGATAGGTCAGCGTTGGATTGTCATCGCCATAGACACGGCTCTTGGCATCGGCCGTCACCGTAATCGCGCGCGGCGTCACTGACAGGTTTCCGCCGACATAGCTGATCGCGTAGTTGCTGTTGGCGAGCGTGCCCTGCGTGATGCCGTAGCTGCCGACATCGGATGCTGTCGTTGCCGAGGTCGCCAGCGCACCGTTCAGGCTGTCGCCATTGACGAAATTGCCTGCGGTCAGCTGATAGGTCAACGCCGGGTTGGCATCGCCATAAACACGGCTCTTGGCATCGGCCGTCACCGTGATCGCCCGTTTCGTCACCGCCAGATTGGCGCCGGCATAGCTGATCGCATAGTTGCTGTTGGCGAGTGTGCCTTGCGTAATGCTGTAACTGCCGACACCAGATGCTGTCGTGGCCGCTGTTGCGAGCGCGCCGCTCAGGCTGTCGCCATTGACGAAATTGCCCGTGGTCAGCTGATAGGTCAGCGCTGGGTTGGCATCGCCATAGATGCGGCTCTTGGCATCGGCTGTCACCGTGATGGCGCGCTTCGCCACCGACAGATTGGCGCCGACATAGGTGATCGCATAGTTGCCGTTGGCGAGTGTGCCTTGCGTGATGCCGTAGCTGCCGACACTGGATGCCGTCGTAGTTGTTGTTGCCAATGCACCGCTCAGGCTGTCCCCATTGACGAAATTGCCTGATGTCAGCTGATAGGTCAGCGCCGGATTGGCATCGCCATAGGCACGGCTCTTGGCATTCGCCGTCACCGTGATCGCGCGCGGCGTCACCGACAAATTGGCGCCGGCGTAGGTGATCGCATAATTGTTGTTGTTGAGCGTACCCTGCGTGACGCCATAGCTGCCGACACCGGATGCCGTGGTCGCCGATGTCGTCAGCGAACCGCCCAAGCTGTCGCCATTGACAAAACTGCCTGATGTCAGCTGGTAGGTCAGCGACGGATTGGCGTTGCCATAGATACGGCTCTTGGCATCGGCCGTGATCGTGATCGCGCGCTTGGCGATGGCGAAACTGCCGCCGACATAGGTGATGTCGTAGTTCGAATTGTTAGCGTTGGTGATGCTGTTCTGGTTGATGGCGTAAGTGCCGGCACTGTTCCCGGCCGTGCGGTTGAGGGTGCCGACCAGAGCCACGCCGGCGCCGAGATCCGAAACGGTGTACGCATAGGATGACGGATTCGCATCGCCATAGATCTTGCTCTGGCCCGGCGTTACCGTCACCGTTACCGCGCGTTTGCCGATGGTGAGCAGGCCGGTGCTGCTGTAGGCGAAGCCATAGCCGCTCAACGCCGCGAGATTGCCGGCGCCGACGGTGATTGCATAGGATCCTGCTCCGACCTGTGTATTGCCCGGCGGGTTGACGGACGTGACGCTTGGGCCGCCGCTGAAGGTCGTGGCGGCGGTGTCGCCGAGATAGGCGCCGACCGCGCCCGCCTGATAGCCCGCCACTGAATAGGTCACTGCCGGCAGGGCGGTGTCGCCGTAGGTTTTGGTCGCGCTGTTGGACGTAAACGTCAGTGTCGGCTGATAGGCGAAGACATAGCGGTTGCCCGTCGCGCTCACCGCCCCGCCGGCGGTCGTGTTCCAGATGGCGGTGTTGCCGCTGTCGAGATTGCCGAAATTGTTGCCGGTGGGAGCTGCCGTATAGACCAGCCAGCGTCCGCTGGTGGCGGTGACGGCATCGCTGCCGCGACTGTTGATGAATTGTCCTGCGGCTGAGAGCACCGGATCCGTTCCGCTGATCGTCGCACTTGCCGCGATGGTCAGATTGCCCGCCGTCTGAAGCCTTACCGAACCGGTGGTGTTCACCCCGGTCGCCGTAACCC
>NZ_RZPQ01000332.1:0-6177 GCF_003999135.1 Mesorhizobium sp. M7A.F.Ca.CA.004.06.1.1
CTACTTTCCCGAACAGATCGTCGCCCATGTCACTGCCCGCCGCGCGCCAAACATCGTCATTTCCGACGAGAGCGAACAACTGCTCGATTCCGCCGGCGGCATCGTCAAGGCGTTGCCCGAACTGGGCGATCAGCCCTTCTACATCCTCAACGCCGACACGTTCTGGATCGATGACGGTCCTCTCAATCTCCAGCGCCTCGCCCTTGCATGGGACGCGGCGAAAATGGATATTCTGCTGATGCTGGCGGATCTCCAACAGGCGACCGGACACTGCGGCAGCACCGATTTCCTGGTGGCGCCGGATGGCGGCTTGCGGCGTTCGAAAGGCGACCCGGCGGGGCTGATCTATGCCGGGGCGGCGATCGTCCATCCGCGCCTGTTCGAGGGTGCACCGGCCGGGCCGCACTCGCTCAACGCCTATTTCGATTCCGCCATCGCGGCCGGCCGCCTGTTCGGCATGCCCATGCATGGCCACTGGATCACCGTCGGCACGCCCGATGCCGTACCGCTCGCGGAAGCGGCGGTCGCCGGTGCGCTCATCGAGTCGCAATGAGCGGCTCCAGCCGCGTTTTCTCGATCCCGCCCGGAGCGCCGTTTCTGCCGACGCTTGCCGAGGCGCTGCTTGCCGGCCGCCTTGTTCCGGGGTTTCGATTTGACGGCGACCCGCTCGCTTTGGCCGATGTCACCATCTATGTGCCGACACGCCGTGCCGCGCGTGCCTTGCGGGGTGTCTTCGTCGACAGCCTGGCGGCACGCGGCGGCGGCGGCTCGGCGATCCTGCCGGTCATCCGGCCACTGGGCGAGTTCGACGAGGATGAGGCCGCATTCGAGACCGAGGCATCGGCGGCCATAGATCTCGCGCCGCCGATCGCCGCGATCGAACGCCTGTTGCTGCTGACGCCGTTGGTGCGCGCCTGGAAACGCCGGCTGCCGGCGCATGTCGCCGCCCTTTTCGCCGAGGAGATCGTCATCCCGGCTTCCACCGCCGACGCGATCTGGCTGGCGCGCGATCTCGCCCGGCTGATGGACGAGATCGAGACGGAAGGAACGGACTGGGCCAAGCTCACCGATCTGGTGACCGGCAACCTTGCCGGGTGGTGGCAGGTGACCCTCGAATTCCTCGGCATCGTCACCGAAGCCTGGCCGAAATTCCTCGCGGAAAGCGACCGCTCAAATCCGGCCGCGCATCGCAGTGCGCTGATCCGCGCCGAGGCGGCGCGGCTGCTGCGCAATCCGCCCGCTGGCCCCGTTATCGCCGCGGGCTCGACCGGCTCGATACCCGCCACGGCCGAACTGCTTGCCGCCATCGCGCGCCTGCCCGGCGGCGCCATCGTGCTGCCCGGCCTCGACCGTACGCTGGACGAAGCGTCGTTCCAGGCAATCGCCGCGCCCGGCGCGCGTCCAGCCGTGCTCGGCCACCCGCAATATGGCTTGGCCAGGCTGATCGGCAAGATCGGCGTATTGCGCAGCGACGTCGAGGAGATTGGCGTGGCCGAACCGCGACTTGCGCTTCGCGCCGCCCTTGTCGGCGAAGCGCTGCGGCCGGCCGAAACCACCGAACTCTGGGCCGAGACACGTGCCGGTTTCCCGGCGTCCCACATTGCCGGCGCCTTCGCCGAGGTGACCTTGCTCGAAGCTGCCAGCGAACGTGATGAAGCTGTCGCCATCGCCGTCGCGCTCAAGCGCGCGGTCGAACAGCCCGGCCAAAGGGCGGCTCTCGTCACCGGCGATCGCGCATTGGCACGGCGCGTCTCGATCGAGCTCCAGCGCTTCGGCGTCGCCGCCGACGATTCCGGTGGCACGCCGCTCGCCAACACCCCGGCGGCCAGCCTGCTCAGGCTGGCGCTCGAGGCATTGTTCAGGCCAGGCGATCCGGTCGGCCTGTTGTCGCTGCTCAAGCATCCGCTGCTTGGCCTCGGCCTCGAACGGGCCGATGTGCGCCACGCGGCGGAACTGGTCGAGCTGGTGGCGCTGCGCGGCGGCACCGGCCGCCCAGACATCGTTTCGCTGCCGGAACTGTTCGAGGCCCGCCTCACCGGTCTGGGCGGCGGCAGCCGGCCGCCCTTCTGGTTTTCCCGGCTGACCGTGCGCTCCATCGAAACTACCCGGAATTTGCTTGAACGTCTCAAGCAGGCTCTGGCGCCGCTCGCAGCCTTCCGCGGCCGGGACGATGCCGACCTTGCCGCGCTTGTCAGGGCCAGCGTCGCCACACTCGAAAATCTCGGCCGCACCGCCGACGGTGGTCTTGGCGAACTCTATGCCGGTGACGCCGGCGAAAAGCTTGCCGAACTGCTGCGCGGGCTGGTCGCGGCTTCGGCTTCACTGTCCTTCGCGGCGACCGAGTGGCCCGATATCATGGCGGCGCTGATCGCGCCTGAATCGGTCAAGCCGGCACAGGGCACCGACCGGAACATCGCCATCTGGGGTGCGCTGGAAGCCCGATTGCTGACCGTCGATACGCTGGTCATCGGCGGGCTCAATGAGGGCGTATGGCCGCGCAAGCCCGAGAGCGACCGCTTCATGTCGCGGCTGATGAAGACCGGTATCGACCTCGAACCGCCCGAGCGGCGCATCGGCCTTGCCGCGCATGATTTCCAGATGGCCATGGGCGCTGGGAAAGTGGTGCTGTCCCGCTCGGCGCGCGCCGGCGACGCACCCGCCGTGCCGTCGCGCTGGCTTCAGCGGCTGCTGACCTTTATCGGCAACAATCAGGCAGCGGAGCTGCGCCGGCGTGGCGACGAACTGCTCGCCTGGGCGCGCGCGCTGGATACAGGCCCAAGGCGGGATTTCGCGCCACGGCCGCAGCCGAAGCCGCCCCTGTCGGTGCGCCCGACGCATTTCTCGGTCACCGAGATCGAGACCCTGCGCCGGGATCCCTACGCTGTCTATGCGAGACGGATCCTTGGACTGATGCCGCTCGATCAGGTCATCCGCGACCCCGGTGCGGCCGAGCGCGGCACGCTGTTTCACGCCATCCTGCATCTGTTCTCAGGCAGTGTCGCCGATCCGCGCACCCCCGAGGCGCTCGCCGGCCTTATCGCCGCCGGCCGCGCCTGTTTTGCCGAGGCCGCACTTCCGGCCGATGTCGAGGCGGTGTGGTGGCCGCGCTTCGAGAAACTCGCCGCCAACATCATCGGGTGGGAGCGCACGCGCGCCGATGCGGTGACAAAGCGCCATGCCGAGGAGCGCGCCGGCAAGACCGTTGTCGGCCAATCCGGCGTGACGCTGTCCGGCTACGCCGACCGCGTTGACCTTTTGGCCGGCGGCATGGCCGACATACTGGATTACAAGACCGGTTCCTCGCCGTCCAAGGCGCAGGCGCACACACTGCTTGCGCCGCAACTGGCGTTGGAGGGCGCGCTGCTCAGGCGCGGCGCCTTCAAGGATCTGGGCGTACGCGAGCCCTCTCAACTGGCCTTCATCAGGCTGAAGCCGAATGGCGAGGTGTTCGAGGAATCCATCCTCGAACACAATCGCCAGCCGCGGACCGCGACCGATCTTGCCGAAGAGGCCTGGGCGCGGCTGGAAAAGCTGTTGATCCACTATGCCGATCCTGCGACGGGTTATCTGTCGCGCGCGCTGCCGTTCCGCGAAGGCGAGACCGATGGCGACTACGACCATCTTGCCCGCGTGCTCGAATGGTCGGCAGGCGGCGATGCCGGCGACGAGGCAGGGGAGGCATGAAAAAGGCCTATCCGATCCCCAGCGACACCGCGACCAGCCAAGCCCGCGCCGCCGATCCCGGCAATTCCGCCTGGGTGTCGGCGAATGCCGGATCCGGCAAGACCCATGTGCTGGCCCAGCGCGTCATCCGGTTGCTGCTGCGCGGCACCGATCCCTCGAAGATCCTGTGCCTGACCTATACGCGCGCCGCTGCCGCCAACATGTCCAACCGGGTCTTCTCGACACTGTCGGAATGGACCACGCTCGGTGACGCCGACCTTGCGGCAAAGGTCGAGGCTCTGGAAGGCCGCCGGCCGGATCTCGAGACCATGCGCCGGGCGCGGCGCCTGTTCGCCGAGGCACTGGAAACGCCCGGCGGGTTGAAGATCCAGACCATCCATGCCTTCTGCGAATCGGTGCTGCACCAGTTCCCGCTGGAAGCCAACATCCCGGCCCATTTCGAGATGCTCGACGGCCAGATGGAGGCATCGCTGTTCGCCGCGGCGCGCCGCGAGATGATCTCCGGCACATCCGCCGGCGACAGGGATCTGGCCGAGGCTTTTGCCGCCATTCTCGATCGGGGCGGCGAAGCCGGGCTCGACGCCTTGCTGGGTGAGATCGTGCGCAAGCGCGACGGCTTGCGCAATTTCATCGACGCCGTCGGGCGTGATGGCACGCGCTTCCAGGCCCTGTTCGAGGAATTCCATTTCCATCCAGGCCAGACGGCCGAGGGCATAGCCGCTTCGGTATGGCCGTTGCCGGGTTTCCTGCCCGACTATTTTGCCGGCTTCGCCCACGCAGCCGAGGCCACCGACGCCAGATCGGTGCTGAACAACATCCTGCCCTATGCGCGGCAGGCTTTCGCCGAGGGCGATCCCATTCGGCGCCTGCAACTGCTGGCGCGAGCCTTCCTCAAGACCGATGGCGACGCCTACGACCCGGCAAAGGCCTTCAGGAAGGCCCTGGTCGACCGGCTGCCGGATCTGGCGGAGCGCTATCTCTCGGCCGCCAATGCCATCGTCGAAACCACCGACCGGCTGGCCCTGTTCCGGATGCTGGAGGGTACAAGAGCGGCGCTGACCATCGCCGACTGGCTGATCGCCCGCTACGAAATGCTGAAGCGCAGCCGCGGCTTTCTCGATTTCAACGACCTGATCACCCGCACCGTCAACCTGCTGGCGCGGCCAGACGCCGGCCCCTGGGTGCAATACAAGCTTGACCAGGGCATCGACCATATCCTGCTCGACGAGGCGCAGGACACCAGTCCGGACCAATGGGAAGTGGTGAAACGGCTGGCGGAAGAATTCTTTGCCGGCTTTGGCGCGCGCGACAGGGTCCATCGCACGGTCTTCGCGGTCGGCGACGAGAAGCAGTCGATCTATTCGTTCCAGGGGGCTGCCCCGGACTCCTTCGCCGACAGCCGGCTGTTGTTCGCGGGACGGGTGCGTGACGCCGAGGCGTCCTTTGCCGATCTCAAACTGACCTGGTCGTTCCGCTCGACCGACGACGTTCTTACCGCGGTCGACCGCGTCTTCGCCGACGCGAGCGTGCGGCGCGGCATCAGCCATGATCCCGATCCGCTGCGCCACCAGGCGATCCGCACCGACGCACCGGGCTATGTCGAGGTGTGGCCGTCGGTCGGCGCCGATGTCGTCGATGAGCCCGACGACTGGACGCAAGCCATCGACCATGCGCACGCGCCGGCGGTGCGCGTGGCTGAGAACGTCGCCGCCACAATCGCCGGCTGGATCGGCAGTGGCGAAATCATCGAAGGCCGGGGCAAGCGGCTGCGGCCGGGCGATGTGCTGGTGCTGGTGCGCAAGCGCGACCGCTTCGTCCATGCGCTGACCCGCGCACTCAAACGCCGCGACATTCCGGTTGCCGGCGCCGACCGGCTGAGCCTGCCTGGACACATCGCGGTCAAGGACCTGATTGCGCTCGGTCATCTCCTCATCCAGCCGCAGGACGATCTGTCGCTTGCCGCCGTGTTGCGCAGCCCGATCTTCGATCTGCCGGAAGAGACGCTTTTCACGCTCGCCGCGCAGAGGCCGTCCGGCTTGTCGCTGATCGCGTCGTTGCGACAGCACGCCGGCGAAAGCGAGAGACTGGCGAAGATCGTCGCCCAGGTCGACATCTGGACGAACGAGGCCGCCTTCAAACCGGTGTTCGAGTTTTACGCTGGCCTGCTGGCGCGTGATGGCGTGCGCCGCAAGATGATCGCGCGGCTCGGGCCCGAAGCCGGCGACATTCTCGACGAGTTCCTCAGCTTCTGCCTGGCCGAGGAACGGACCGGCCTGCCGGGGCTGGAAGCCTTCCTGTCGACGCTGGAAAACGCCGGTCCTGAGATCAAGCGCGAGATGGACCAGACCCGCGACGAGGTCCGGGTCATGACCCTGCACGCTGCCAAGGGCCTGGAAGCGCCGGTCGTGTTCCTGGTCGATGGCGGTTCCGCCCCGTTCAGTGACCAGCATCTGCCGCGCCTGATGCCCTTCGATGGCTCCGGCGCGAATTGGG
>NZ_RZPQ01000333.1:0-6154 GCF_003999135.1 Mesorhizobium sp. M7A.F.Ca.CA.004.06.1.1
CAACCATGTCGTCTGCCATGGCATTCCCGACAACAAGCCGCTCAAGGATGGCGACATCGTCAACATCGACGTCACCTACATCCTCGACGGCTGTCACGGCGATTCTTCGCGCATGTATCCGGTCGGCACGATCAAGCGCGCCGCCGAGCGCCTGCTCGAAGTCACGCATGAATGCCTGATGCGCGGCATTGCAGCGGTCAGGCCGGGCGCCCGCACCGGCGCCATCGGCGCCGCCATCCAGACCTTTGCCGAAGGCGAGCGCTGCTCGGTGGTGCGCGACTTCTGCGGCCACGGCGTCGGCCAGTTGTTCCATGACGCGCCGAACATCCTGCATTACGGCAGCGCCAATGAAGGCGTCGAGATGCGGCCAGGCATGATCTTCACCATCGAGCCGATGATCAATCTGGGCAGGCCGCATGTGAAGGTTCTGTCGGACGGCTGGACTGCGGTGACGCGCGACCGCTCGCTGTCGGCGCAGTACGAGCACACGATCGGCGTGACCGACACAGGGTGCGAGATTTTCACGCTGTCGCCCAAAAAGCTCGATCGCCCCGGCCTGCCGGCTTAGAGCGCGTCTGCCCGGCAGGAGGCCGTCTATGCCGACTGCACGCCAGCGGCATTCGGCAGGTCGATGGTGACGACCAGTCCGCTGGGCTGGTTGTCCTCCAATTCGATCCTGCCGCCGTGACCCTGGACGATGTCGGCAACGATCGACAGGCCCAGACCGAAGCCATGCTTCGATGCAATGCCACGCGACGCGTCTTCCTTGAAGAATGGTTCGAAAACACGGGCGCGTGCCGTCATCGGAATACCCGGCCCGTCGTCCCCTACCGTGATGCGCGCCGCCGTGCCGGTCGCTGTCAAGGCGACCGTGACATTGCCAGCGAATTTGACCCCGTTGTCGCAGAGATTGGCGATCGCACGCGCCAATGCATTGGGCTTGCACCAGCCCAGGAGCCGGTCCGGCCCGGAATATGAGACAGGAAATCCGACATCGGAGAACTCGGCGCAGACGGTTTGCAGAACGCTGGCAATGTCGGCGAGCTGCAGCTTCTCCGTCGAAACATCGTTGCGCAGATAGGTCAGGGTCTCGTCGATCAAGATTTCGATGTGCTGGACATCGGACAGGATTGCGGTTCGGATGGGTCCATCATCCATACGCTCGGCGCGAAGCCGCAGCCGCGTCAACGGCGTGCGCAGATCATGACTGACGCTGCGCAACATGCGCGTGCGATTTTCGATCATCGTGCGGATGCGCGTCCTCATCCTGTTCAGGGCGCGCGCCAATCCCACCATTTCAATGGAGCCGTGTTCGACGAAGAGCTGTTCGCCATTCTCAATCTCGGCCGAACCGACTGCTGCCGAGATGCGCTTCAATGGATCCGTCACGGCCCAAACCGCAAACAGCCAGATCAGCACGGGCAAGGCGACGAAAGCCATGAACCTGTAGAACGAGGCACGGACGAGGCCCGATGTCAGCCAGGAATCGGGCATGCCGAAATGGGCCAGGACGTCCTGCTGGTCCAAGTCGATGACAAACGCGTATCGGCCGCCGATCCTTAGCCAGCGTCCATCAACCGTCCCCCTGTCGATACGCAAAAGCCATTCGACACTTCGCCATTGCAGATAGGACTGGGGAATGCCGGCTATCTGGTCCCTGGGCAATATCTCGAAATCAAAGCCGGCCCGCTTTGCTGTCGCCAGAATTGCGCTACGCGCCTCCGCCGGCGTTTCTTGCAACAAGGCAGCAACAACGCCTGCACGCCTTGCGTTATCTTCCGCGGCGGGAAGGTCGACGTTCTCTATGAAACTCTCAACGACCGAACCGACGAACATGATCACGATCACCGCGATGAAAATGATCGCCACAAACTGCCCACGCACAGACTGCGGCAGGAAACGGCGGAGGATATCACTCATGCTTCCTCCACCGTCGCGGTGAAGATATAGCCACCCAACCGAACGGTCCTCAAAAGCACCGGATCGCGCGCATCCTTTTCGATCTTCCTGCGGATTCGACTGATATGGACATCGACGCTACGCTCGATCGGCCCCGCGAGCCCGGCATGGGTTACGCCCAGAAGTTCCTCGCGAGAGAGAACCCGGCCCGCATTGCGACAAAAGGCAAGCAACAGGTCGAATTCATGCGTCGTGGTCGTAACCCGCGCATTGTTGGGGTCATGCAATTGCCGGCGTATTGGATCGAGGCGCCAGCCGTTGAAACGAAGCACCTTCGACCAGTCCCGCTCGTCTGGAGCATAGGCTGTGCGGCGCAGCAGCGCCCGTATCCTGGCCGTCAATTCGCGCGCGCTGAACGGTTTCGTCACATAGTCGTCGGCGCCGATTTCCAGCCCGAAGATGCGGTCGATTTCCTCACCGAGCGCGGTCAGCATCAGGATCGGAATGTTGGTTCCGGCACGAAGACGGCGGCAGATGTTGAGACCGTTTTCGCCCGGCAGCATGACATCGAGCACGATGAGATCGAATTTCTGGTTGCGAAGCGCGGCGTTCATCTGGACGCCGCTCTCGGCAATTTCCACGATCATGCCGTTGTCGGTGAGCGTCTCGCCCAGCATGCGCGCGATCTCAAGATCGTCTTCGACAATGAGGATGCGCGAACCTTGCCTTGCCGACCTGGATTCGGCGCTCAAATCGCTTTGGTGCCGTTGCTGTGCCATTCCGGAGTTTGTCTAGCCTGCATTTGGTGCCTGGGTAGGCGTCAGAACCGATATCCGACGAGAAGCATCCCTGAAGGCTGGATCTTTTCGACGACAACAGGGCTGTCGGCAGCGTCACCCAAGAGAACACCGACCCCCGCTTCGCCGCGCACCATCCAGCTCTCGTCGAGCATATATGTGGCGGAAATCGAAAAATCGGCGCGCTTCAAACCGGCACCGGCATCATAGCGCGCCAGCCCCGAGCGAGCCGATTGTTCGGGCGTGACACCAAAATAGGCCTGCATGTAATTTTCGTCGGCGAAGACGGCGGACGCGCTGGCGCCGATCATCAACGATTGAGACAGAGGCCGGGTCACCTCGATCCCCACCCTGCCCTCAAGGCCATCGCTGCCGCCGATGGTCTTGTCGAGTTGCGCGAATATTTCGGCCGGACCGAACTTCGCCGCTGCCTTCACGCCGACCGTCGCGCCCATGTCGACGTCCCCCAAGCCGCGCAGATGGTCGGAGTCGTCTTCCTTGCGGCCCATCTCGTAGCCAAGCCGAGCGCTGAACGCGAACGGTCCTTGTTCATAGACGGCGATGTTGGCACCTGTCGGGTCGATCGTCACCGTGTCGAGGAATGTCGCCGTGACGAAAGGCACCGGCATGATCTTGAACTCATTGCTGCCTTCGTATTTGGGGACGATGATGGCGCCGCCGCCGACCACGACATGCCAGTCGGACAGCTTCTGTTCGAAACGCCCGAAACGGGAAGGCTCGGGCGGCAGGGTAAAATCATCGGAATTCACCGCAATGGCGTCTGCCGCCAGCGCGCCCTCCGAATGCGTCGAAAGCAGGATTGCCATGGCCGCGAGAGATGCCCGGCCGGCCAACAGTCCAGAGTCAATTTTGGCGAACATGCGCGCTCCAGTATAGCGAGGCAACGAGCCTCCGATGGCGCCAACATGTCAGGTGAAAGTGGCCGCATGCGTTAAGTGATGTTAAGTTTTGTTGCGCAATCGTGGTTTCATCTTGCCGTATGAGAAAGCCGTAGCGACGATCTGCCGTGGGACGTCTCGCGATCGGGGAACAGAACTGTTTCAATCCCGGCCAGAACAGTTCTAATGTCTGCGCTGGAGCAATGTGGGCGGTGTATGGGGAACACAAACGACGACGACGAGCGGAGTTTCTTCTCCGAAGCGCCGATGCGGCCTGCGGCGAAAGCCAAGGCGACGCTCGACGAAAAGCCGCATTACCTCGGTCACCGCGACCGACTGCGCGAGCGTTTTGCCCTGGCGGGTCCGGACGCCCTGCCCGATTACGAACTTCTGGAACTTCTGCTTTTTCGCCTGATCCCTCGTGCCGACACCAAACCGGCGGCCAAGGCGCTGCTGGCGCGCTTCGGCACGCTGGCCGAAGTGCTCGGGGCGCCGGTTGGCCTCTTGCAGGAAGTCAAGGGCATTGGCCCTGCGGTGGCGCTCGATCTCAAGATCGTCGCGGCAACCGCGCAGCGCATGGCGCGCGGAGAGGTGCAGGGTCGCGAAGTCCTCTCGTCCTGGACACAGCTTCTTGCCTATTGCCGGTCGGTCATGGCCTTCGAGGCGCGCGAGCAGTTCCGCATCCTGTTCCTCGACAAGAAGAACGCGCTGATCGCCGACGAGGTTCAGCAGACAGGCACCGTCGACCATACGCCCGTCTACCCGCGCGAGGTGGTCAGGCGCGCCCTCGAACTCTCGGCCACCGCCATCATCCTAGTCCACAATCACCCGTCGGGCGACCCCACACCCTCACGAGCCGATATCGAAATGACGAAGGAGATCATCGAGGCGGGCAAGCGGCTGGGCATCGCGGTGCACGACCACATCATCGTCGGGCGGAAGGGATATGCCAGCATGAAGGGCCTGTTGCTGATCTGACGGGCCGGGGGCATGCCAAGACCGTCCGATCAGGCCCGGGCGATCGAATGAAGTGCAGGAAATTCGCCTGCACAATCTTTTACCAAAAAATTTGAAAATTGTTCAATCTTGGAAAGAGGGCCCAAGGTCCGCTCTATCTCTGGATTAAACTTCCAATCGAGAGGAATTCTCTCTTGATTTTTAGAAGACAATTCCGTTGAGGCATCGCATTTTCGCTGCTACCGTTTTGAAACGCTTCAATTGGAACTCCGCCATTGCAACGCAAGCGCCCGACCATAGCGGATGTCGCACGAACCGCCGGTGTCTCCATCGGCACGGTTTCGAATTTCATCAATGGAACGGCAAGCCTGAAGGAAGGCACGCGCGACCGCATCGAGAAGGCGGTTGCCGCGCTGATGTATCGGCCGAGCTCCTTTGCGCGCTCACTGCCGGGCCGCGCGCCACACAGGCCAAAGAACCTCGATCACCTGCCAAGACTTCTGGTCGCCGGTAGGGTGAGTGTCGACTTCCTGTGCCGCGTCGACGTGCTGCCGCATCGCGACGACCGGATCACCGCCAGCCACATCGACAAGGCGCTGGGTGGCCCCGCAGCCAATCTCGCGGTTGCCGCCGCCGGCATCGGAGCACCCTACGCGCTGGACGTTGAGCTGGCGACAGCGGTCGGCCAGGATCCAGAGAGCGATTGGGCGCTCGGCGCGCTTTCGAAACTGAGTGTCCACGCCTTGCCGATCCGCAACACGCCCAACAACCGCCTCTCCCAGGCGATCGTGATCATCGAGCGCAATGGCAGCCGGACGATCATCAGCGAACCGTTCGAGCTTGGCGAGGTCGACCTGACAGCCAATCTGGATATCCAGCCCGAGCAACGTCCGGCCTGCCTTCATATCGAAGGCTTCCACTACGAGACGATGACCGCGTCCATCGCTCGCTTTCATCAGGCGGGCTGGAAGGTGAGCCTGCATTCGGCCGGTCTTCCCAAAAGCGCACGCACGCCGGAAACCTTCTCGCAGATGGTCAAACAGATCGATCTGACCTTCATCAACGATGTGATGATACGGGAAATCTTCGACTTTCGCAGCCGTATGGCGACGACGATCGAAGAGGTGCGAGTGATGTTATCACGCATCAAACAACGGGGAACGGTCGTGCTCACCCTCGGCGAGTTCGGCGCCGTCGTTTTTCCGGCGAATGGCGGTCCGCAGATCGAGGTGCCGGCGCTGCCGGTCAATCGCGTCGACGCGACAGGCGCCGGCGACAGCTTTGCCGGCATCTTCCTTGCCCTTTGGCTGCATGGCGCGTCGCTCGACGACGCCGCGCGCTATGCGGCAATCGGGGCGAGCCTGACGACAACGGTTGAAGGCGCGCAGGGTTACATCGCAGACTTTGCCACGCTGAAGGCTGCGGCCCTGGCGAACAATGCCGTGATGGCCAGTTGAAACAATGGCTTATCGACGTTTCGACCTGGCGCGGAACACCGCATCAACCGACGAAATCAGGAGAGTATGATCATGGCGAAAACAAAAGTCCTTCTTGTCGGCGAAAGCTGGGTGAGTTCGGCGACCCACTACAAGGGGTTCGACC
>NZ_RZPQ01000334.1:0-6151 GCF_003999135.1 Mesorhizobium sp. M7A.F.Ca.CA.004.06.1.1
ACACCGTAGATCTTGTGCACATGAGTTCTGCCGCTGCCGAACGGTGGCCGGCGCTTTCAGCAATGCTGCAAAGCATCGCACCCTATCGGAAGATGTTTTCGCATGCGATCGATGCGCATCCTCATTTGGACTTCCATCCAGCACTTGTAGCCCAATTTCAGAACGTGAGGCGAGACACCTTTCTGAACCATGTCAGCGGTGTGCCCTTTGGCGGCCATCAATATCCGTTACCTGAGGATGCGTCCTTGGTTCAAAGCTTGGGACTGGACCATAAACCCTACATTACCGTCCATAATTCCTTCAGCGAGGAGTCGGGTCGCCCTCGAGCTACGCGAGATTATCCGTTCTTGGATGATGTCGTGAAAGAGGTGAAGGCGCAGTTGCCGGATCTTCCGGTTGTCCAAGTCGGCGTGGTAGGAGGCACCCTCAGTTCGGCCGACTACAACCTTTCTTCCAAGACAACACAGCCGCAAATCACCTCCGTTCTTGCGAACTCGTCCATGCATTTCGACATGGAGGGAGGGCTTGTTCATATCGCAAGCTGTGTAGGGACGCCGTGTTGTGTCGTTTTCGGTCCAACGCCGATCGGCTATTACGCCTACCCGAACAATATCAATATTGCCCCGCGTGTCTGCGGCGGTTGTTTGTCCATTACATTGGATTGGCAAAAGACCTGCCTTCTAGGCGCTGCGGAACCGCCTTGCATGTTCACGCAACCACCCAAGGCGGTGGCGCATGCGGCGTTACCGCATCTGCGAGTTTTGTTGAGCGAAAAGCGCCGATCAGCCTGAAGGGGCACTTGCAGGCGAACAAGGGCCGGCAAGCGTTAGCATGGGAAACAGCAGACCACGATACACCAAAAGGCCAACCGGGAACGCAACGCCGGCGCTGCCGCGCACAAGCGGATCCCAAAACAAACACAGGCTAAATTGTCCCACCCGAAGCTCGAAGAGTGAAGGATGGTGCCCCTAGCCGGAATCGAACCAGCACTCCTTGCGGAACTCGATTTTGAGTCGAGCGCGTCTACCAATTCCGCCATAGGGGCTCAGGCCGGGCGGCCTGGATGGCGCGGGACTATACGGTTGGAGGGCTGTTCGTCAACTGGCCAATTCTCCGGCGCCCTCAAGATGCGACCAAACTGCGCCTTTCGATTTCGTGAGGGGGCTGCCATTGTGCAGCGCGGAAAATCTTTCTAGACAGGCGGCGCATCAAAGCGCGGCACGTCTGCGGGGACGGATGGCGTGCTCTGGGTCTTTGTTGCGTGCATGCCGTTAACCCCAACCTGCCTGCGCAATGGAACGACACGCATTAGGAGTGCCGATGCTTCGCGGACTTTACGACTGGACCTTGTCGCTGGCGGCCCGCAAATCCGCCGAATGGTGGCTGGCCTTCATCGCCTTCGTCGAAAGCTCGGTGTTCCTGGTGCCGGCCGACGTGCTCTATCTGCCGATGGCGCTGTCGCGGCCGGATCGCGCCTACCGCTATGCGCTGATCGCCACCGTCGCCTCGGTGCTGGGCGGCATCGCCGGCTGGTTCATCGGCCACTACGCCTATGACGCGGTGGCGAGGCCGATCCTCGAATTCTACGGCAAGTACGACGAGTTCGAAGCGCTGCGCGCAGGGGCAGGCATCGGCTTCATCGTCCTGATGCTGATCACGTCGGGCGCTGCCCACCTGCCGCCGATCAAGGTGGTGACGATCCTGTCCGGCGTCATCGGCGTCAATTTGCTGTTGTTCGTGGTGCTGGCGATCGTAGCCCGCGGTGGCCGTTTCCTGCTGCTCGCCTGGCTGCTGCGCCATTATGGCGAACCGATCCGCGAATTCATCGAAAAGCGCCTCGGCCTCATCGCCGGCGCCGGCGCGGCTGCCCTGATTTTGCTCTATATCCTGGTCAAATACGCGTTCTGAACAGAACCATTGCGAGCCGGACGGACTGATTGAAATGACAGCGACCATGAATGCCGACACCGGACGCCAGCGCACGCTGACCGCCTTGTTCCTCGCCGTCGCCATGGCCGCCACCGTTGGCTCGGCGCTCGGCTTCCAGTATCTCGGCGGCTATATCCCCTGCCACCTCTGCCTCGAACAGCGCACGCCCTACTATGTCGGCGTGCCGCTGATGGTGCTGGCGGTGATTGCGTCGATGCTGCACGCACCCAGTTGGCTGACGCGCGGCCTGCTGGCCGTCGGCGGCATCCTGATGCTCTACGGCCTCTATCTCGGCGTCTACCACTCCGGCGTCGAATGGCAGTGGTGGGCCGGCCCGACCGATTGTACCGCAGGCGCCGGGCCGGTCGACACCGGCGGCAAGGGCGTGCTCGACGCGCTCGACAAATTCGTGCCGCCGTCCTGCGACAAAGCCGCCTTGCGCATCCTTGGCCTGTCCCTGGCCGGCTGGAACGCCATCGCCAGCCTGATCCTCGCCGCCGTCGCCTTCCGCGGCGCCCTCACCCGCGACTGATTGAGCAGCGCGACGCAGGGTTCGCGCAAAAATTCGTCGGGCTGACTCGGGTGGCGCGGCTTCGACGTCCGAGCCAGGTCGACCCCCACTCCGTCTCGGCGTCGCCGAGCCACCTCTCCCCCGATCGACGGGGTAGAGGAAGGGGCGCGAACCTGTTGTAGCCAGCGCTCCTCCGAGAGAGGCTCCCTTCCTCTCCCTCCGGAGGGGGGAGAGGTGGCGCTGCGAAGCAGCGACGGAGTGGGGGAAGCCGGTCCTTAAGCGCGAAGCCGCTGATAAGTGAGCACGACCGAACTGGTCCGATACCGGGGAGTGTCGGATATCATGGTCTGGTAGGCGGAAGCGCAGACAATTGCTCCAGACGGCCAGCCTCCCGAATTCTCGAACGATCTCAGGGTTCGAGTTCGACATCCCAGTACAGATAATCCATCCAGCTCTCATGCAGATGGTTGGGCGGGAACAGGCGGCCATTGTTGTGCAGATCGTGCACCGTCGGCTGGAAAGGCTTCTGCAGCGGCCACATCTTGGCATGCGCGGGCATCATGCCGCCCTTCCTCAAATTGCAGGGCGAGCAGGCGGCAACGACATTCTCCCATGTCGTCGCGCCGCCGCGATGGCGGGGGATGACGTGATCGAAGGTCAGATCCTCAGGCGTGCCGCAATACTGGCACTGGAAGCGATCGCGCAGGAAGACGTTGAAGCGGGTGAAGGCCGGGTGCCTGGAGGGCTTCACATAGGCCTTCAGGCTGACCACGCTCGGCAGCTTCATCGAGAAGGTCGGCGAGGAGACGGCGTGCTCGTATTCGGCGACGATGTTCACCCGGTCGAGGAACACCGCCTTGATGGCATCCTGCCACGACCAGAGCGACAAGGGGTAATAGCTGAGCGGACGGTAATGCGCATTCAGCACCAGTGCTGGAAGCCCATCCGGAGATACGGCAACCGTCACGTGTTCACCTCCTTGGTTCTAGACCCGAACGGCGCGGATACTGTAAGCCCGACATGACAGGGATGTGAAGCGGATTGTCGCGTCGCCTAAGCGCCAAAAATGCATGATTTTTATGATTTTTTGCGGATTCAGGCCGGCGGCGCGGCGTCCCGCCCTCTGGTTTCGCGATAATAGGACCAGAAAAGCCGTGATGCGACACCTCGCCACGGGCTCCATGATTCGGCCAATGCGATCAGGGTTTTCTCCGGCGGACGCGGCTCGATGCCGAGCGCGTGGCCGACCGCGCTCTGCAGCGCGACGTCGCGCGCGGGGAAGATGTCGGGATGCCCGGCGGCGAATAAGAGATACACTTCCGCTGTCCACGGACCGATGCCGGACACCGCCGTCATCGTCGTGATCGCCTCCTCGGCATCGAGCGAACAGAGGTGATGAAGGTCGAGGCCGTCGACCACGGCCTGGGCAACAGCGATCAGGCCGCGCTGTTTGGGCCGCGACAGGCCGGCTTCGCGAAACATGTCCTCGCCGGCGGCCAGGATCGCCTGCGGCGTCAGCGGATCGACGAGCTTGGTCAGCCGGCCGAAGATGGCATCGGCACTGGCGCGGGACACTTGCTGCGAGACGACGATCGACGCCAGGCTTCGAAACCCCGGCTCGGACAGCCGCAGCGGCACCTCGCCGGCCATGCCGCGCACCTTTTCCAGGCGCGGGTCGATCACGCAAAGCGCGTCGAGCCCCCGGGCAATGTCGTCTGATGTCACGATACGGCGCATGCTTTCTTGTTCCTCGACCGTCGACAGGGTAGCAATTGGCGAAGCGCCGCAAAACATGATTGCCGCCTGAGAGATGACACTCCTGACATTCCGCTTCGCGCCCAGCCCCAACGGCGACCTGCATCTCGGCCACGCCTATTCGGCGCTGCTCAACCAGAAGCTGGCGGCACGGGCGCACGGACGCCTGCTGCTGCGCATCGAGGATATCGACACGACGCGCTGCACGCCGCAATTCGAGGCCGGCGTACTTGCCGACCTGAAATGGCTGGGGCTTGGCTGGGAAGAGCCGGTGCGCCGCCAGTCCGAGCATTTCGCCGAATACCAGGCGGTGCTCGAGCGGTTGATCGCGGAGGAACTCGTCTACCCCGCCTTCATGAGCCGTGGCGAGATCCGCGCCTTCATCACCGACAGCGAAAAGCGTGGGCGCGACTGGCCGCGCGATCCCGATGGCGTGCCGCTCTACCCCGCCGCGGACAAGGCGCTGCCGCTGAAGGAACGTCAGCGGCGGATAGTCGAGAATGCGCCCTTCGCCTGGCGTCTGGATGTCGAGGCCGCCATGGCGCGTGTCGGCAAGGACCTGTCCTGGACGGAGTATTCCGACGAGACGCTTTCCGCGACGCGCTCCGTGGAAGCCCGCCCGCAGGACTGGGGCGACGTGATCTTGGCGCGCCGTGACATCCCGACCAGTTACCACCTCGCCGTCGTCATGGACGATGCGCTGCAAGGCGTCAGCCACGTCGTACGCGGCCAGGATCTGTTTTCCGCCACCGGCGTGCAGCGCCTGCTGCAGCGACTCCTGGGGCTGCCGCAACCGGCCTATTTCCATCATCGCCTCATCCTCGGACCCGACGGCCGAAAGCTGTCGAAGAGCCTCCGTGACACCGGTCTTGCCGCGCTGCGCCATGCCGGCGCATCACCTGATGACATCAGACGGACGGTCGGGCTTTGACCAGGCGAGATCACCTGCCAAATGCGCCGGCCGTTGAATTTCAGTGATGTATGGATCAATGGTTTCGCTTTGCGCGTCGGGTTGAAGCGCATTAGAGCAGCGCCACGGTCAACTCTCCCCAGTACGGCGGCCTCCGGAACATGCACAGCATCAAGCGGTTCATCCCCGCCACCTTCGTCGTCTTGTGGGCCACCGGCTTCATCGGTGCGCGCTACGCCATGCCGTGGGCGGAACCGTTCACCTTCCTCGCCGCGCGTTTCGTCCTCGCTGCTATCCTGCTGGCCGTCCTGATGCTTGTGCTTGGCTCGAAAAGAGCCACCCGCCAGGAGGCGCTGCATGCCACCGGCGCCGGCATCCTGATGCATGGCGTCTATCTCGGCGCCGTCCTCTGGGCCATCCACAGGGGCATGCCGGCCGGCTTTTCAGCCCTCATCGTCGGCCTGCAGCCACTGATCACGGCGGTGCTTGCCGGTAAGTTTCTCGGCGAGGCGATCCTGCCGCGCCACTGGCTTGGCCTTGGCATCGGCCTCATCGGTATCGTCATCGTGCTGTGGCCGAAGCTCGGCGCGCTGGGCGGCGGCGTGACCGCGGCGACATTGACCGCCTCACTGGTCTCGGTGCTCGGCATGAGCGCCGGCACCATCTGGCAGAAGCGCTTCGCCTCCGGCGGCGACCTCGTCGCGGCGACCATGTGGCAATATGTCGGCGGTGGTTCGCTGATGCTCCTTGCCTCGCTCGCTTTCGAAACCCACACCGTCGTCATCAATGGCGAGCTGATCTTCGCCATGGCCTGGCTGGTGCTGGTGCTGTCGCTCGGCGCCATTTTCCTGCTGATGGTGATGATCCGCGACGGCGAGATGTCGAAGGTGGCGTCGCTGTTCTACCTGGTGCCGGCGGTGACGGCGGTCATCGCATGGGCCCTGTTCGACGAGCAGCTCAACGCCCTGCAGATCGTGGGCATGGCGATCACCACATTCGGCGTTTGCCTGGCAACGGCGCGGCAGACGAAGGGAAGAACTGTGGAA
>NZ_RZPQ01000335.1:0-6139 GCF_003999135.1 Mesorhizobium sp. M7A.F.Ca.CA.004.06.1.1
CCCTTGTGGGTCGGCCTGCGCGGCGGCAAATGGTGCTCCTACGCCACGCCCGGCGACCAGCCGGCGGACCAGCGCGGCGACGACGCCGGCAGCCTTGTCTACGAAACCGAGGTGCTGGCGCAGAATCTCGAGATCGCCGGCGACGCCATATTCGACCTTGCCTTCGAAAGCGACAGGCCGGTCGCCATGGTGGCAGTACGGCTTTGCGATGTCTCGCCCGGCGGCGCGGTAACGCGCGTCAGCTACGGCCTTCTCAACCTGACGCATCGCGACGGGCATGAAAACCCTGAACCACTCGAAACGGGCACGCGCTATCGCGCTTCGGTGCCGCTCAAGCATGTGGCGCAGCGCTTCCGGGTCGGCCATCGCATTCGGCTGTCCATCTCGACCAACTATTTCCCGGTCGCATGGCCTTCGCCCGAGCCGGTCACGCTTACCGTCCACCCGGCGGATTGCCGACTTGAACTTCCGGTTCGCGTCGGAGGCGCCAGAGATCCGGAACCGGCGCCTTTTGCCGAACCCGAAGGGGCGCCGCCCTTACGGGGTGGAGACGATCTCAAAGCCGCAAAAGGGTTGGACGATAACGGAAAATCTGGCAGACGCTTCGACCGTCGTTGAGATCGGCGAGGGCGCCGGCACCTATCGCATGGTCGACAACGACCTCACCATCACCTCGCTCGGCCACGAACGCTATTCCTTCCGCAGCGACGATTTCGGATCGGTCAAGGCCGAGGCCAAATGGGAGTTCGAATTCTCACGCGCCGACTGGCGCATGCACTCGGTGACCGAGACCACCATGACCGCAACGTCTTCGCATTTCCACATCGAGGCGAACTTGCAGGCGTGGGAAGGCGAGGCTCTCGTCCATGAGCACAAATGGGCCGAGGCAATAGAGCGTCGCCTGCTGTGACATTCGCGAACTGACGCTAGTATCGCTTACATCTGCGTCGGCAGCGAAATTGACCGGTTAGCCGGCTGAACTGAAGAATGCACCGTCCGAACTCGTGGCCCGTCGGGCGGCGCGGCACCAAAAAAGAGCGAACCGGCAGTCGTCCGGAAGCCCGCTCGGGTTGAAAGGGGAACGCAACTGTGACTGAAAAGAGCGTGACTGAAATAACATTGAACCGCAGGCATTTCCTGCAGGCCGGCGCCGGTCTCGGCGCGGGGATCATCGCCTCCGGCCTGCCTCTGTCGCAGGCCGTATGGGCAGCCGAAGGCAAGGTGCTCAAGGCCCGCGCCTATTCGGACATCGACAAGCTCGATCCCGGCTTCTACCAGAACGCCTACAATGTCGATGTCATGAACTGCATCTACACCAAGCTCACCCGATACAAGCCGGGTTCGGAGTGGGGCTGGGAGCTGGAAGCTGCCGAATCCGTCGAGCAGATCGATCCGACGCACATCCGCTTCCGCCTGAAGAAGGGCATCAACTTCACTGGCGACTTCGGCGAAATGACAACTGAGGACGTAAAGTTCTCGTTTGAGCGCGTTATCCAGCACAACTCTCCGGTCAAGGGTGACTGGGGTCCGCTCGACCGCGTCGACATCGAGGACGACCATACTGGCGTCATCGTGCTCAAGACCCCGTTCGTGCCGCTCTGGAACATCACGCTGCCCTATGGTTGCGGCCACATCGTCTCGAAAAAAGCGGTGACGAAGGCAGTTGCCGACGGCGGCGATTTCGGCATGAAGCCGCCCTGCTTTTCAGGTCCGTACATGCTGTCGGACTGGAAGCCGAACCAACTCGTCCTGTTGACCCGCAATCCCGAATGGAAGGGTCCGAAGCCGGGCTTCGACGAAATCCATATCCTGCCGATGAGCGACATCAAGACCGCTGAGCGCGCCTATCAGGCCGGCGACATCGACTTCACTGATTTCAGCCTCGATTCGCTGGCCACGTTGAAGGGCAGCCCGCCCGAGAACACCAAGATCGAGGAGAAACCCTCGCTCTATTACGTCTATATCGGCATGAATTCGGATCACCCGAAGCTGAAGGATGTCAATGTCCGCAAGGCAATCCAATGGGCGATCAACGTGCCGCAGATCATGGATGCGGCCTATTCGGGCCAGGCGCAGGTCGCCACCGGCCTCATTGCTCCGGGTCTGGTCGGGCATCGGGAAAAGGCACTGGTACCGCCGGAAGGCGATCTCGAAAAAGCCAAGGAGTATCTCGCCAAGGCCGGCATCACCGAACTCAGCCTCACCATTGATGCGCTCAACGTGACCACCTTTTCAACGATCGCGGAAATGGTCCAGGCGCAGTTGTCGCAGATCGGCATCACGGTCGAGGTCAATGTTCAGGATTCCGGCTCTTTCTGGACCATAGGCATGGAATCGGAAGGCGAGCGCTGGAAGGACATGCAGCTGATCGTGCAGCGCTTCTCGATGGTGCCGGATCCCTACTACGCCACCACCTTCTTCGTGCGAGACCAGGTGGGGGTCTGGAACTGGGAGCGCTTCCGCAGCGAACGCTTCGACGAACTCAACGCCAAGGCGGTGACCGTCGAAGACCCGCAGGAACGGGCCAAGATGTATTATGAGATGCAGGACATCATGGAGGATTCCGGCTCCTACCGCTTCCTCACCCATGAGGGATCGCCCATCATGTATCGGACGACCGAGCTCGAGGCCGACACGCGCCCCGACGGGCGGCCGCTCTATCTCGGTTTCGAGCCGAAATCGGCATAGCGCGGCGATCGCCGGGAAGGGCTGGATCAGGATATGTGGCTATACCTTGCCAAGCGTACCGCCCTGGCGGCCGCGATCATCGTGGTCGCAGTGACGCTGCTGTTTCTGATGATCCAGGCCGTTCCGGGCGATCCCGCAGCCGTCCTGCTCGGGCCGCGTGCGACGCCTGAGCTGAAAGCCCAGTTGCATGAGCAGATGGGCCTCGACAAGCCGCTGCCCGTGCAGATCGTCTCCTTCTTCGGGGGGTTGCTGCACGGCAATCTCGGCACCGACGTTTTCACACAGCGCCCGGTCAGCGCCATCGTCTTCGAGCAATTGCCCTATACGATCGAGCTGATCCTAGTATCGATCGCCTGGGCCGTTTTCGTCGGCGTGCCGCTCGGTTGCTATTCGGCGATGCACCGCAACTCCGTGATCGACAAGCTCGTGGGCGTGTTCGCGGTCGGCACGATTGCCATTCCGTCCTTCGTCATGGCGATCTATGCGCTGCTGATCTTTTCGGTCGGCCTGCGCTGGCTGCCCGCCATCGGCGCCGGCTCTGGCTTCCGCGGTGGGCTCGTTCACCTCATCCTGCCGGCCTTCGTCATCGGCATCGGCTGGGTCGGCTACATCTCGCGCATCGTGCGCGCCTCCATGCTGGAGATCCTCGGCGAGAACCACATCCGCATGGCGCGCTCCTTCGGTCTTTCGGAGCGACGCATCGTCGCGCGCTACGCGCTGCCGCTGGCCATCCTGCCGACGGTGACGATCATCGGCGTCGGCATGGCGCATCTGCTCTCGGCGGCCGTTTTCGTCGAGGTGGTGTTCGCCCGTCCGGGTATCGGCGCACTGATCGTCAAGTCGGTGGATTCGCGCAACTATCCGATCGTCATGGGCACGGTCCTCGTCACCACCGTTTTATTCGTCATCTCCACGACGCTCGCCGACCTGATCAACGCGGCGCTCGATCCAAGAATCCGCGAGAATTTGTAACGTGTCCGAAGTTCAAGTCATTCGCGAGACGGTGGATAAAAGCCGTGCGCCGGGCGCGATCGCTATGTTCCTGCTGCAACTGCGTAAGTCGCCGCTCGGCCTGATGGGCGCCGTGCTGGTCGTGCTGATGGTGGCGAGTGCGGTCTTCGCCACCTGGATCGTACCTTACGATCCGATCAAGATCATGGTCGGTCCCCGGCTGGCGCCGCCGTCCCTGGATTTTCTCCTCGGCACCGACCACTTGGGCCGCGACGTTTTCTCGCGCGTCGTCATGGGCGGAAGGATTGCGCTGCTCGTCGCCTTCGTCTCGCTCAGCGCCTCGCTCAGCTTAGGGCTGGTGCTCGGCCTCATCGCCGCCTTCGGCCCGCGCTGGCTGGACAATCTTTTGCTGCTGGTTTTCGACACCATCCGCTCCTTTCCGGTCATCATCTTCGCGCTGGCGGTGGTGACGCTGCTCGGACCGAGCCTTGCCAGCGTCATCTTCGTCGTCGCGGTCACGTCGGTGCCGATCTATGCGCGCGTCGTGCGCACGCAGGCCCACGCGCTGCGCGAAAGCGAATTCATCACCGCAGAACGCGCTATGGGTGCCGGCCTCGTGCGCATCCTCGCCGTGCACGTGCTGCCCAACGTCATCGGTCCGCTACTGATCCTGGTCAGCATGGATGTGCCGCTGGTCATCACGCTGGAAGCAGGCCTGAGCTTCCTCGGCATGGGTGTGCGCCCGCCGACACCGGACTGGGGAACGATCCTCAGCGACGGCTACGGTTATATCCACAAAACGGTGTGGTTGGTGGTCGCCGGTGGCATCCCTATCGTCATAACCACTCTGGGCTTCACCTTCCTCGGCGAGGCGTTGCGCGACATCTTCGACCCCAAGCTTCGGAGAGACCTATGAACCGTGGCAGCCAAGCAGGACATCTCGCAAGCCGCAGTCCACTGCTGGCGATCCGCGGCCTCTCTCTCGATTTCGGCACGCCGCGCGGCCGCGCACATGCGCTGCGCGATGTCCATATCGACGTGCCGGCGGGCGAGGTGGTCGGCATTGTCGGCGAGAGCGGCTCGGGCAAATCCACGCTCGCCTACACAGTGATGGGGCTGCTGGCTGAGAATGCAGAGGTGGTGAACGGGGCGATCCTGTTCGAGGGACGCGACGTGCTCGGCATGGCACCGGCAGAGCGGCGCGGCCTGCTTGGCAACCGCATGTCGATGATCTTCCAGGATCCGATGACGGCGTTGAACCCGGTGCGCAGCATCGAGAGCCAGATGGTCGATGTCCAGCATCGCGAGGGCGGTTCGCGCGGCATCAAGCGCCAGCGTGCGGTGGACATGCTTCGCCGGGTCGGTATCCCGGACCCCGAAAGTCGTATCGGCGGCTATTCGCATGAATTTTCGGGCGGCATGCGCCAGCGCATCTGCATCGCCATGGCCCTGCTGGTGAAGCCGGCGCTGCTCATCGCGGATGAGCCGACGACTGCTCTCGATGCCACGCTGGAGGTGCAGATCATCCATCTGCTGAAAGAGCTGCAGAAGGAAATCGGCTGCTCGATCCTGTTCGTTTCGCACCATCTCGGCGCTGTCGCCGAATTCTGCGACCGGGTGGCGGTCATGTATGCGGGCGAGGTGGTCGAATACGGCACCGTGCGCGATATCTTCCGCCGGCCGGGGCATCCCTATACGCGCGCGTTGCTCGAATGCGATCCGGGACGGATCAGGAAGCGCACCCGTCAGTTGCCGACGATACCGGGCGAGGTGCCGAGCCTGCTCGGTACCCAGGCGGGCTGCATCTTCCGCCGGCGCTGCCCGCATGCCTTCGCCCGGTGCGCGGATGAAAATCCCGCCCCCCGCGCAATCGGCGCAGCGCACAGCGCGCGCTGCCATCTTCTCGACGACACACTGGCGGTTCCGGCATGAGCCCGCTGCTTTCGGTCGAGGACCTTCGCGTGCGCTTTCGCACCATGAGCCAGCTGAAGGCGTTCACCAGTGGCGTGAAGAACCCGTTCGTCGATGCCGTCTGCGGAGTGTCTTTCGAGATCCGCAGGGGCGAGACACTCGGTCTCGTCGGCGAGAGCGGTTCGGGCAAGTCCACCATTGCCCGTGCCATCATGGGGCTGCGTCCACCGACGAGCGGCTCCATACGTTTCGACGGCCAGGTGCTGAACGGTCTTGCCCCGGCGGATCGCAAGCTGCATCTTCGGCGCATGGCGATGATGTTTCAGGATCCGGTCGGATCGCTGTCGCCGCGGCTCACTGTCCGCTCTCTGCTGATCGAGCCGTTCCGTATCCACGGCATCACCATCCGCGATCCAGCGGCCGAGGTGGAGCGCCTGCTAAAGATGGTTGGGCTGCCCGCGGATTTCGGGCGGCGATATCCCCACCAGCTTTCCGGCGGCCAGGCGCGCCGGGTGGGCGTGGCGCGGGCGCTGGCGCTGGCGCCCGATCTTATTATCGCCGACGAACCGACGGCGGGGCTGGACGTGTC
>NZ_RZPQ01000336.1:0-6132 GCF_003999135.1 Mesorhizobium sp. M7A.F.Ca.CA.004.06.1.1
GGCCCAAAAGCGTCGGCGAACTCAAACTGTCAGGCCAGGCATCGAACCGGGATGTGCTGATCGATCATCGCTTCTTCTCGAACGACGAGGATGCCAGGGTGTTGGTCGAAGGCATCAAGATCGCGCGTCAAATCTTTGCCGCATCCGAGTTCGACCCGATCAGGGGGACGGAGATGCTGCCGGTCAAGGATGTTCGCAGCGATGACGAGATCCTCGCCTATCTGCGTGCCGAAGCGCTCACCGTCTATCATCCGGTGGGGACGTGCAAGATGGGGACCGATGCGATGGCCGTCGTCGACCCGGCAACGCTCAAGGTGCGCGGCATCAGTGGCTTGCGGGTCGCGGATGCGTCCGTGATGCCGAAGCTGATCGGCGGCAACACCAATGCCCCCAGCATGATGATCGGGCACCGGGCAGCGGAGATGATCCTGGGCCGGGGATAATTTCTGTAGCGCAACTCCAGGAAAGGCGTGCAGCGGCCTTCCTTCAGTAGCCGCGCAAAAACAGTGAGTTGGAGCGGTTCAGTCAATCAAACATTGAACCGGCGCCTTTGCAGCTGGGCTGCGGCGGGCACGCGCCGTCGAATTCAAGCGGCTTGATCGTCCCGCTCATCCGCCTCGCCGTTGATCTCGCGCAGCAGCCTTTCGATGTCGGCCTTCGGGAGACGGTTCGGCGAGTTGGTCGCGCATCAGCCGGCGCAACGTCGAGGTCAGCGCGCCCGGCGTCGCATTGTAGCGCGCCAGCAGTGCCCGCTCGCTGATGATCCCATCCAGGACACCGAGTGCCATGTCGCGCATCACTTTCTCGTCGAGAGAAAGCGACCCCACCTGATCTCGGCGAGCGCCCGGCTGGATCGCTTCGAGCAATCGAGCCGCGGTTGGGCTCGTAAGTTACGACCCCTTCACCCTGCAATTGCACCAGAGCGTGACGCACAGGTGTACGCGAGACGCCAAGGGTCGCCGCGATCTCCGCCTCGTTGATCCGCTCACCGACTTGAATTCGCTCGAAGAACTGAGCCCGAAGCTGATTGCGAATGCGTTCCTGGAGCGGCGAGGCTGCGGTCATACTGACCCTGCATGCGCGCCGCCGGGCCGAGCCGGATCGAAGCCGAACCGCATGCGTATTCCGAAGACATGGACACGACAAACATGGCGCGCCACTACATCGCAACTTGGCTATCGTGGCCTTGGGAGACGCGGTTTACCACCGAAATGAAATCCGCGACCAGCTTGTTCGGCGTACCTCGATAATCGAAGGCGATGACGCATTCCTGCATGGTCAGGTTTATTTGGCAGCCTGATCGTAGCCTTCGTGCTGTCGCTCAATGGCCGGAAATATCTCGTTCTACCCGGCGCCACGCCTACCATGCCATCGGTCGCCTGGGGCGCACTGCGCTATGGTGTCAAGCCGGAGCTCTATGCGCTTTCGTCGATCATCAACATTATGGTATTTGCCGCAATCGCGGTGCTTTATTTCGTTGCACGCTCGGACAGAAAACGGCCGATGGAGTGACATCTCATGCTTGTGGTGCTTTCGGCGGGCCGGAATTCTGGTGAGGCCTGCTTGCACGTCCTGCATTGTGCCCCAGGGGCTGGCGAATGACGATGGGGGTCCCCGACGAGAAAGTCGATTGCATCGTCATCGGCGCCGGCGTCGTCGGTCTGGCGATTGCGCGGCGGCTGGCGCTCGAGGGACGCGAAGTTCTTGTCGTGGAGGCCGAGGACAGCCCCGGGCTGGGCACGTCGAGCCGCAACAGCGAGGTCATCCATGCCGGCATCTACTACCCTAAGGGCAGCCTGAAAGCGCAGCTATGCGTCGAAGGAAAGAACGCGCTTTACCGCTATTGCGAAGCGCGCGGGATTCCGCACCAACGCATCGGCAAGCTGATCGTCGCTACCAGCGACGCGGAATTGCCGATCCTGGAGGGGATCCGGACCAAGGCTGCGGACAATGGTGTTGCGGACCTGGAGATGCTCAGCCGCGCGGATGTGGAACGGCTTGAACCTGAACTGGAGGTTGCCGGCGCGCTTTTGTCCCCAAGCACGGGGATCGTCGACAGCCGCGCGCTGATGCTGGGGCTACAGGGCGATGCCGAGAATGCCGGTGCCACCTTTGCGTTTCGCGCGCCGGTTCTCGGCGGCAACGTCGCCGAAACGGGCTGCGAGCTCCAGTTTGGCGGCGATATGGAAGGCTATCGGATCGCCGCAAATCTGGTCATCAATGCGGCCGGATTGTCAGCCCATCTCGTTGCCCGGAGCCTTGCGGGCGGGCATGGCGGCAAAATCCCAGATGTCACCTACGTCAAAGGCAATTATTTTGCGCTTGGACGCCGCCCGTCCTTCAACCATCTTGTTTATCCGGTTCCGGAACCAGGCGGCCTCGGAGTTCACCTGACGCTGGATATGGCCGGATCGGTTCGTTTCGGGCCGGACGTCGAGCCCGTCGATGAGGTCGGCTACGCGGTCGACCCAACTCGGGCCACACCATTTTACGCGGCCATCCGACGCTACTGGCCGGGGCTGAGGGACGGGGAACTGGAGCCGAGCTATTGCGGGCTGCGGCCTAAAACGAACGGGTTGCAGTTCGGCGATTTCGACATTCTGGCAGATCAGTCCGGACGGCTGATCAGTCTTTTCGGAATCGAGTCACCTGGCCTGACAAGTGCGCTCGCCCTGTCGGATAGGGTTGTCCAACTAGTCAGAACGACGAACTTCGTCTTGCTTTAGCCTTTGACCGCTCCAGCGGTCATGGATCCTGATATCTGCCGATACATCACAAGACCCAGCAAGGCCGGCGGCAAGGCGCCCAGCATCATGACCGCGGAAGCGGTTCCCCATTTTACGCCGCCGCCGCTTGCGGCGAAGAAGAAGGACGCGCCGACCGTCATCGGCACGGCACGGCTGGTTGTCAGCATGAGACCGAAGAGGAACTCGTTCCAGGCAGTGATGAAGCCGAAAATGAAGGTTGTGACGAGCGCCGGTCGGATGACGGGCCGGACGATCATCATCATCACCTGCAAGGAACTTGCGCCATCGACTTTCGCCGCCTCGTCGAGTTCGACCGGTACATCTGAAATCGCGTTCACCAGGATGACGAGCGCAAGAGGCGCGTTGACGATGGTCAGGATGAGCCCGAGCCCGATCTGCGTATCGAGCAGGCCCAGCCACTGATACATCATGTAAAGCGGGATCGCGAAGATGATCAGCGGTACGGCGCGAAGGTTGATGACGATCGGCAGGACCAAGCGCTTTCCCGCCTCGCTACGCGCGATCGCATAGGCAGCCGGGAACGCGAGCACGATCGCAAGGCCGGTTCCGATCAGCGCCGCCACGGTGCTGTTCAGCAGGTAGGCATAGATGTTGAAGCGGCTGGTCTGCGTCAGAACCTCCAGATAGTTGTCGAGCGTCGGTTGGCTGATCCACAAACCGGGGTTCGTCGAAAGCTCGCGCTGGCTTTTGAGCGATGTGATCAGCGTCACGATAATGGGGAAATTCATCGCCAGCACGGCGATGGCAAAAACGATCCAGCGCAGTGCCCTGACCATCGTCAACGCTTCCTGCGGCCGGCAAGCCGGTTAAGGCCGTGGAGAACGATGAACGACGCCAGGAACAGGATAACCGAAGCGGCGACCGCCTTGCCGATAGCCCCTTCCTTGAAGAAGGCCTGATAGATGTAGATCGACAAGGACGTCGTTGAACCGCCAGCGCCACTGCCGGTCAGCGCATAGACATTGTCGAACACCCGGAAACCGTCGATGAAACGGATGAAAAACGCGATGACCAGCGTCGGCTTCATCAACGGCAGGTCGATCCACCGAACGATCTCAAACGGTGATGCGCCATCGAGCGAGGAGGCTTCGCGCACGTCGAGCGGTATGGCCGAATAGGCCATGTAGAAGAGCAGGAAGGCGAAAGGCGTCCATTGCAGCGTCTCCACGACGACAAGGGTGCGGAAGGCATTGTTGATGTCGAGGAAGGCCGGGCTGTCGCCAAACCATTCGAAGAGATAGTAGGGGACGGGGCCCGCGAATTCATGCAGCACCAGCCGGTACATGAGACCGACCATGGCCGGCGCGACCATAAGCGGCAGCATCAACGGCGCCATCAGGACTGGTCGCTTGCTCAGAAGCGGCGCCAGGAAGATGGCAAGGAAAAGGCCGATCAGACATTCCGCTGATGCGGTAAGAATACCGAAGCGCAGAGAGAACCAGGCCGAGCTCCAGAATTCGCGGTCGTTCAACACCGCGACATAGTTGGCGAAACCGCTCAACACCGGACTGCGCAGCGTCTCGAATGTGACGGTCGAAACGGAATAGATCAGATTGACGATCGCCGGAAAGCCGAGGAATAGCAGCAGGAAGCCGACCAGCGGCGTCAGATACATCCTGCCTTCGGCACGTGTCACAAGGGCCATGTCGATCCGCCAAACGCGCCGGACACCGAGCCTCGACCCGGCGTCCGGCAAATGGTTCATTTCTTGAGAAGGACCTGCATGCCCGCCTTGGTGTGGGCGAGCGCATCCTCGAGGCTCTGCTGGCCGGACCAGTAGCCGGTGAACTCCTTTGCCTGCAGCTCATAGACCGGGAGCGCACTCGCGGACGTCGCTCCGGTCATGACATAGCCGTACTTGCTGGCGAATTCGCCGAGCTTGACGAGGTCGGGACGTTCCTTCGCAACCTTGGCCACGACATCGGGAGACAATGCCGGCGAACCGCCGCTGCGCGCATAGAGCAAGGCCGCATCCTCGGTGGCGAGCCACTTCAGGAACTTGACGGCGCCTTCTTTGTTCTTGGCGTTCTTGTTAAGGCCCAAACCAAGGCCGTGGATATGATCGGCGCGTCCGTCGGGACCTGCCGGTGGTGCGACGATCCCGGTCACCTCGGCGACGGCCGGGGATTTTTCGGTGCTGGTCAGATCCGCCGCCGCGGCATTCCACTGCAGCGCCGTCGCGGCCTGGCCGGATGCGAAGGCCGCGTTGGTTTCCGCATATTCGTAGCTCAGCGAATCCTTGGGCGAAGACCCAGCATCATAGAGTTTCTTGTAGAGCTCGAGGGCGGTCTTGTAGGCATCGGAATCCACCGTGACATTGCCGTTCTTGTCCATCCAGTCGCCGCCGTAGGAGCGCGGCAGGGACTGGAAGACCATCATGTTGAACAGCAGGTTCTTCATCTGCAGGACCGTGCCATAACGCACCGGGCTGTCGGGGTTCACCTGCTTGGTGAAATAGAGGGCGGTGGCCGCCCAGTCGTCCCAGGTCCAGCTGTCCGGGTCTTTCGGCTGCAGCGGCTTGCCGAGATATTTCTGGGCGATTTCACCATAGGTCTTCTTGGCGGCGTCATCCCCGATCAAGGCGTCGATGAGATCCTTGCGGTAGTACATGAAGTGCAACGAAAGGTCTGTCGGCACGCCGTATTGCTTGCCGTCGAACTGCATCGTCTTGAGAACGGATTCGCCGAAAACCTTGGCCGCGTCCGCGCCAAGATCGACCGGCTCCATATAGGGCGCGTAGCGACCGAGCGAGTAGGTGGCGACGAGGTTCACGTCGAAGGCACTGGATCCGGCCGCCATGTCAGCCTGCAGCTTGTCGTAAAAGCCTTCCCGGTTGAAGAACAGCAGCTCCACCTTGTCGGCATCGCTGGCCTGCTTGTTGTAGGTTTCCACGGTTGCCCGCAGTGCGGTTTCCTCGGAGCCGCCAGGCCAGCCGAGCACGGTCACGGTTGCGTTGGCAAAGGTCGGCAAAGCCGTCCCCGCAAGGAGGGTGGCCATAAGCGCAAAAGATGTCCTGCTCAATTTCATGATCGTTCCCTTCTTTTTGATGATTTTTGCATGGCATGACCGGGCGCCGTTACCTTGCCCATTCGGCGAGATCGGCAACACCGATGACGCCGGCGTGGCCTCCGAGCTTCGCCGCCACGAGATCGGGGGAAAGGCGCGGCGGGACCTCGCTCAGATGTGCGCGCACCCGGTCGAGATAGCCTTCTGCAAGACCGATGCTGCCACCGATGACGATCGATTTCGGATCGAACATCATCTGAATGTCCCGGCACAGCGCCGCGACCCGCGAGGCGCTGTGCCGGGACATTCAGATGATGTTCGATCCGAAATCGATCGTCATCGGTGGCAGCATCGGTCT
>NZ_RZPQ01000337.1:0-6131 GCF_003999135.1 Mesorhizobium sp. M7A.F.Ca.CA.004.06.1.1
GGGCGGAAGCTGCGCGCATCGCCGAGGATGCGGGCAAGGCCGGGCAGAGCGTTGCGGGTGCCGTCGGTGATCAGCTCGGTCACCGAAACCACCGATATGTCGGCCGGGCTCAGCCGGCGCGAGACGATGGTCTGCAGATTGGTGACCAGCGCGCAGGCGGCGACCAGCGTCTCATTGCCCGCATGCGGCCGCGCGGCATGGCCGCCGAGCCCTTTGAGCACGATCTCGAAGATATCCTCGGCCGACATTATGGGGCCGGCACGGGTCTCGAAATGCCCGATCGGCAAGCCGGGCATATTGTGCAGGCCGAAGATCTCGTCGAAGGGAAAGCGCTGCATCAGCCCATCGTCGAGCATGGCGAGTGCGCCCCTGCCCCATTCCTCGGCCGGCTGAAAGACGAAGCGCACGGTGCCGTCGAAACCGCCCTCACCTGCCAGCAGCTTTGCCGCGCCGAGCAGCATGGTGGTGTGGCCGTCATGGCCGCAGGCATGCATGATGCCAGGATTGCCGGACCGGTAGGGTGCGTCCGATTGTTCTGATATGCGCAGTGCATCCATGTCGGCCCTGAGCGCAATCGCCCGATTGCCGCTGCCGCGCGTCAACGTGCCGACGATACCGGTGCCGCCGACGCCTTCGCTGACGTCATCGAGGCCGAACTCACGCAGTTTGGCAGCGACGAAGGCTGCGGTACGCTTCTCCTCGAAACCGAATTCGGGATGCGCGTGCAGATCGCGCCGCCAGAAAATCATTTCCTGCTTCAGCGCATCGCGATCGAGTTCAGACATTTTCCGCCCCTTCTGACCTAGTTTGCCAGTTGCGCGGCCACATCAAGCAGGATGTTGGCCCCGGCAACAAGCTCGGAATCTTCGGTGTGTTCGCGCGGACTGTGGCTGATGCCATCGGCGCTCGGCACGAAGATCATGGCCGCCGGTGCGATGCGCGCCAGCATCTGTGCATCGTGGCCGGCGCCGGACGTCATGCGCCTGACGCCAAGGCCACGGCGTTTCGCGGCCGCCTCGATTCGTTCGACGATGCGAAGGTCGAAGATCACCGGCTCGAAGCGAGCCAGTTGCTCGACCGAGATCGTCACGTTCTCATCGGTGGCAAGCTGCTCGAGATAGGCGGCAAGCGCCGCCTCCTCCGCCTGCAGGCGCTGTTCGTCGGGGTCGCGCAGATCGATGGTGAAGACGGCGCGCGAGGGAATGACGTTGATGGCATTCGGCTCGAAGCGGATCGTACCCACGGTCGCCACCGTCGGCGCGTTCGAGGCTTTGATCCGGTCGAGCAGGAAGGTGATGGTCCGGGCGGCGGCGTGGCCGGCATCGTTGCGCATCGACATCGGCGTGGTGCCGGCATGATTGGCGACGCCCTCTATGGTGATACGCTGCCAGGAGATGCCCTGCAGATTCTCCACCGCGCCGATCGGCAAACCTTCGCGTTCCAGCACCGGCCCCTGTTCGATGTGCAGTTCGAGATAGGCGTGCGGCTTGAGGAAGCCGGGCTCCCGGTCGCCGGCATAGCCGATGCGGGCGAGTTCCTGCCCCAGCACGCTGCCGTCCGTGCCGACGGCCGCCAGCACCGTTTCGGCATCGATGCCGCCGGCGTGGACCAGCGAGCCCATCATGTCGGGCGTGTAGCGTACGCCCTCCTCATTGGTGAAAGCGGCGACCGCGATCGGGCGCGACGGCGAAAAGCCTGTCGCCTTGAGCGTCTCGATCACTTCCAGCCCGGCAAGCACCCCGTAGCAGCCGTCATAGATGCCGGCATCGATGACGGTGTCGATATGCGAGCCGATGAGCAGCGGCGCCTGCTCCCTGTTGTCCGGGCTTTGCCAGGTGCCGAAAATATTGCCGACCCGGTCGATGGCGACATCGAGTCCGGCCTGCCGCAGCCAGCCGACGAAGAGATCGCGGCCCTGCTTGTCGGTGTCGGAGGCGGCCAGCCGGATCAGCCTGTCCTCGCCGTCGCGACCGACGGCACCGAGTTCGCGGATACGGCCAAGCAGGCGCTGTGCATCGATGGCGATCATGCCGTTGCCTCGGCTTTTCTCTTGCCTTCCAGCACATCGGCCGGGCTCATGCCGATCAGCTCGGCATAGCGATGCGGGTCGGTGGCACCTTCGGTGTTGATCACCAGCACCCGCGATTTGCCGTCCAGTCCAAGCTCGGTCGGGTTGTCAGCCATCGCCCGGATCAGCCCGGCAAGACCAACACCGCCGCTTTCGCCGGCGACGATCACCGGATCGCCGGCGGCCGGCCGGGCCAGCCGCCGCATCACCGCGATGGCGTCAGCCTCATCCACCGTCATGAAGGCATCGGCGGCGCGCGCCAGCACCCGCCAGGCGACCGGGGAGACCTCGTAGCATTCAAGCATGGCCATCACCGTCGGCCGGCAATGCGCGACCTTGACCGGGTGCCCGGCCTGGGCGGCTGCAAAAACACAGGCTGCACGCGCCGGCTCGACCACGATGAAGGTCGGCCTGGCGTCACCGAGCACGATGGCGAGATGACCGGCCAGCGCGGCGGCAATGCCACCGACACCAGCCTGCACAAAGACGTGGGTTGGTGTCCGAGGGAACTGACGCAGCGCTTCGCGCACGATCGCCGTATAGCCCTGCATGACCAGGCTAGGAATCCGTTCATAGCCCGGCCATGAGGTGTCGGACACGACGGTCCAGCCCTTCTCGGCCGAAACCTGGGCGGCCTGCCTGACCGAATCATCATAGTTGCCGTCGACGCGGATCATCTCGGCACCATAGCGGGCGATCGCCGCTATGCGCTCCTCGCTGACGCCGGCGTGGACGAAGATCGCCGCCCGCGCGCCGACGAGTTGCGCGCCTTGCGCAACGGAGCGGCCATGATTGCCGTCGGTCGCACAGGCAAATGTCATCGCAGCAGTGACGGCCCGTACATCAGGCCGATTGAGATCGGCCATATCGACGGGCCGGCCCAGCCGGTTGCCTGCCTCCTCCAGCACCAGGCGGAAGACGGCATAAGCGCCGCCCAGAGCCTTGAAGCTGCCGAGGCCGAGGCGAAAGCCTTCATCCTTGATATGGATAGCGCTAATTCCGAGCTCGCTGGCAAACGCCGGAAGCGCATGCAGTGGCGTCATCAGGTGATTGTCGCGATGGGAAAGAAAACGCTCGACCGTGTCAGCGCCGGCCATGCCGAGGATTTCGGCATCGGCCGGATCGAGTGGCAGGCGATGCAGAGTATTGCGGTTGAGCAGGAACACTGGCGGGCCTCCTTGGCGTTCGGCGAGAATATATTGCAGGATCGGTGCAAAGGGCGCTGCAATATGGCCTCCCAAATGCAAGTTTGTTTCGCCGAGGACCTCTCCATTGCCTGTATCGCCACCCATGCTCGACAGTTTCGATCTCGCCATCCTTGCCATCCTGCAGCGCGACAACACGACGCCGCAGCGGCTGATCGGCGAGGCGGTGAACCTGTCGGCGCCGGCGGTGCAGCGCCGCATCAAGCGCATGGAGCAGACCGGCGTCATCGCCGGCAATGTCGCGGTCGTCGAGCCGGCAGCGGTCGGCCAGCCGATCACCATCTTCGTCGAGGTGGAACTCGAGAGCGAACGTGCCGAACTGATCGACGCGGCCAAGCGGCAATTCTCGGCAACCCCCGAGGTTCAGCAATGCTACTATGTCACCGGCGAGGCCGATTTCATCCTGGTCATCACCGTGGCCGACATGGCCGCCTATGAGGCGCTGACGCGAAAACTGTTCTTCGACAGCAACAATGTCCGCAAGTTCCGAACTTTTGTTGCGATGGACCGGGTCAAGGTCGGGCTGACGGTGCCCTTACCCGGCTAGCGTCAGGCGGCCGAAAAATCCTGCACGGTCTGATCTGGCGCGAGACGAGCGGAGTTCTCGCCGACCTCAGCCTGCCGCGCGCAGCCAGACCTTGTTGTCGTGGAAGGCAGCACCGCCATAGGGCGCCGGCGCATCGGCGCCGGTCAGAACGTTGATGCCTTCGCCGCGCTCATGGGCGCTGTTTGGCCAGATGCCTTCGGCGATCACCACGCCGCGCTTGATCCCGTCAAACAGCTTTGCATGCAGCACGACTTCGCCGCGCGTGTTGCCGACCTCGACGCGATCGCCGTCGGCCAACCCAAGGGCTGCGGCATCGTCGGGATGCAGAAGCAGTTCCGGGCGGCCCTCCTTGGCCTTCGACACCGGCGTTTCCGAAAAGGTCGAGTTGAGAAAATTGCGCGCCGGCGACGTCGTCAGCCGGAACGGATGCGCTTCGTCGGCGACCTCGATCAAGTCGACATGGTCGGGAAATTCCGGCAGAAGCGCCACCGGGCCGAACAGGCCCATGCTTTTCGGCGGCCGGTTGGGGGCCGCCTGCCCGGTCCAGTCGGCGCGGAAACGGAATTTTCCGTCGGCGTGGCCGAACCCCTTGATGAAATGCGCGGTGTCGAAGTCCGGCTGCAGGTCGACCCACTTGTCTTCCTTCAAGCTTTCGAAACTACCCAGCCCGCGCTTGCCCAGGATGATGTCGATATGCTGCTGCTCGGTCATGCCGAAGCCCGGGCGATCGGCGACGCCGAGGCGATCAGCCAATTGCTCGATGACGAAATGGTTGGTGCGCGGCCCCTCCGGCGGCTCGATCAGCTTGGGGCCGAGCGTGATGTGCTGGTTGCCGCCGCCCTTGTAGACGTCGTCGTGCTCGAGGAACATCGTCGCCGGCAGAACGACATCGGCAAGCTTGGCCGTGTCGGTCATGAATTGCTCATGCACGCAAGAGAACAGGTCGTCGCGCACAAAACCCTGTTTCACCAGCCGCTGCTCCGGCGCGACATTTACCGGGTTGGTGTTCTGGATCAGCATCGCCGTCACGGGCGGGCCGCCATAAAGCGCGTCGCTGGCTCCGGTCAGCACCGGGCCGATGCGCGAATGGTCGAGATGGCGGATCGAGGGATCGCGCATCCTGGTGCCTTCCAGAACTTCCTGGTTGAGCTTGAAGATGCCGGAGTTGGAATGGAAGGCGCCGCCGCCCTCATATTGCCAGCTGCCGGTGACAGCCGCGATGCAGGACGCTGCATGCATGTTGACGGCGCCATTGCGCTGGCGCGCGAAGCCGTAGCCGAGGCGGAAATAGGTCTTTTTCGTCGTGCCGACGAGGCGGGCGAAGGCCTCGATCTCGGCGACCGTCAGGCCGGTGATCCCGGCCGCCCAGTCCGGCGTGCGCGTCTTGAGATGCGCTTCCAGTCCTCTCGGATCGTCAGTGTATTTCGAGAGATAGGCGCGGTCGGCCATGCCTTCCTTGAACAGCATATGCATGACCGCGCAGGCCAGCGCGCCATCGGTGCCCGGCTTCAACACCAGGCCAAGATCGGCCTGCTTCATCGTCGCATTCTCATAGACGTCGATGACGACGATCTTCGCGCCGCGCTCCTTGCGCGCCTTGATGGCGTGCGTCATGACGTTGACCTGCGTCACCACCACATTGGTGCCCCAGATCACCACGCAATCGGATTTCGCCATCTCGCGCGGGTCCGGCCCGCGCAAGGCGCCGGCGCCCATCATCCAGCCGGTCCAGGCGAGATTGGTGCAGATCGAACCGAAAAAGCCGGAGTATTTCTTGGCGTGGCGCAGCCGGTCGATGCCGTCGCGCTGCACCAGCCCCATCGTGCCGGCATAATAATAGGGCCAGACCGTCTCCGAGCCGTATTTCTCCTCGGCCGCGATGAATTTTTCGGCGACGAGGTCGAGCGCCGCCTCCCAGCTTGCTTCTTTCCAGGCGCCGTCGCCCTTGGAACCGGCGCGGATCAGCGGCTTCAGCAAACGGTCGGGATGATGGACGCGGTCGGCATAGCGGGCAACCTTGGCGCAGACGACACCGGCCGTGTAGCTGTTGGACTTGGCGCCATGGACGCGGCCGATGCGATTGTCGTCGAGCAGCTCGACCTCGAGCGCGCAGGTCGAGGGGCAATCATGCGGACAGGCCGAATGGCCGATGCGAAGCTTGGCGTGTTGGTTCATGGGGCGAGGTTAACCGGTTCCGGACGCGGCGTGTAGGGCCAGATCTTACCCTCCCCTTGATGGGGAGGGTCGGCGTGTAACGCCGGGGTGGGGTGTGGCGCAGACCCCCACCCCGCTCCGCTTCGCGGATCGACCC
>NZ_RZPQ01000338.1:0-1819 GCF_003999135.1 Mesorhizobium sp. M7A.F.Ca.CA.004.06.1.1
GGAATACGACGGCCGCGATCACCGCCCCCGCACCGGCGGCCAGCCACCAGGCCGATAGCAGCGGGATTGCCTTGCTGCTTGCGTCGGCGTCCAGCGCCTTGATGAGATCATCCGTCCTCATGTCATTCCCGCCCGAACCGCCCCTGCCCGAATCGCTTGGCTATCGCAGCAAGTCCGCGATGCAGCGACACACGCACCGCCGTCTCGCTGATGCCGAACTTCGCCGCCGTCTCACCGATGGACCGCCCTTCCACCGACACGGCCGAGACCACGGAGCGCTGTGCCGGCGACAGGCTGTCCAATGCCCGGTTGATATCTCGCTCGCTGACGGTCTCGGTTTCCGGCTCGGCGAACGTCTCGGCGATATCGTCAACATCGATCTCGATGCGCCGTCCTCGCCGCCGGAACGCATCGATCACCTTGAAGCGGGCGATCGCGTAGATCCACGGCAACACCGGCGCATCCTGACGCCAGGTATGTCGTTTTACATGAATAGCCAGCAAGGTTTCCTGCACGACATCCTCGGGATCGACCCCGCCCTGCACGATCTTGCGCCTGGCAAAACCGCGAACCAGCGCGGCAATCCGGTGCAGAAAGTCGGCGTAAGCCCTTTCATCTCCCGCGATCGCGGCCCGCATCAGCCGGGAAAGTTCGGCCTCGTCCTTGCCGCTCACAAGAGTTCACTCCCCCGAATTTCGCGTCTCGGCGCTGATTTGTTACGTGGCCGGCGAAATAATGTCCAAGCCAAACTATCGGCAAATCACGAAAGATTGCGGCACACCGCGCGCCGATCGCCAGAGCGATATTGCCCCGCGCTCTTGTTCGAGAACTCAAGGCTTGGCGCCGAACATGGCGTCCCGGAAAGACCTGAAGCCCTTTCGAACGGTCAGCTTCATCCGTCTGCGACGGTACTTGTTTCTCAGGCGGCCCAAGATCTGGAAATGTGTCTCATCGATAACCGGAGTGGATAGGGGATCGTTAGCATATGGCAGTTGTGCCAAGGCATCTGCATGCATGTTGGCGTAAGGCAACGAATCGTATCTGTCGAAGGGTGTGGGCGGGTCGTTCAATACAGTGGGATTGGTGTTGATCTCGAAAACCTGGATACGACCATCGACAATGGTGTAGTCGATCCTGCCATATGAGATCCCCGCCTTCTCGAAAATCGGCATCAGCTCTACCGCATGCGGATTGTCGCGCACAAACTCGGTATGCTCGACCCGATGTTGCCCCGACATACCGCCTCCCTGTACCTTTATGAACCACTCCTTGCTGGCGAAGCAGTGTTGCGCATAACTGCGCTCGCCGATCCGATATGCCGAGTATTTTCGGTAGCTGCCATCGGCACCAGCCTTTGCTCCAAACTCCACCACTATGGGGCGAACAAAATTCATCGTACCCAGGTTCGAGAGCGCCTCGCCGAGTTCCGCCGGCGATTGCAACAGCGGCGGCACTTTATAAGCGGCGCCCGTCTCGTCACGCAGAAAGACAGGGAAACGCATTCCCGCCGGCAGACTTTCGGGTCTGTATACATTGAAATCATTGATGCCGTCCGCGAACAGCATACGCAATAGATCGAAACGCTGAAGGCTTTTTCGGGGATGGTTGAGTTGAAACAGATCAGGCTGCTGCGACTTCATCCGCTGGCTGAGATTGGAGCATGCTTCAATCTCTGCTTCGCTCAGTCGGTCCAAATCCGTCCAAAGAACGGTGCCTCTGGAAATCTCAAGCAGATGCTCCCGTTCGTCATAGGGGACAAAGCGCACAGAACCCTGCAAATCTGTTCGAAAATAGAGTAGCAGGCTTGCCAGGGTATAGG
>NZ_RZPQ01000338.1:1829-6131 GCF_003999135.1 Mesorhizobium sp. M7A.F.Ca.CA.004.06.1.1
GGGTATAGGCATGCAAGCGATGGCAAACATAGAAGATCATGAGACAACCCGCCCCTACTCATGCACTCATCAACAGCTGGTATCAGAAAATTATCGATTCGATATCGCAATTACGAGCCGCCTTTCGACGATGAAGATGATCGTATTTCAACAGCTTATGGCAGACGACGTTCCGGGCATGGCCGCGATGGAGGCCGCGGCCTGGGGACGACTCGGTGCCAGCGAAAAAACAATTCACCACCGGCTTTCGCTCGGGCATACAATGATCCTGGCCATGGTTGAGAACCTTGTTGCCGGCGCGATCTGCTTCGTGGAAACCAGCCAAGATCCGCACGATACGGGAAGGTTCCCCAAGACCTTCTCCGCCTACTCTTCGCTTGCCAGGAGCCGACCTGCACGGTCACTCTACGTGTACAATCTTGGTGTGCGACCCGAATTCCGCGGCACCGACATGGCACGCCGCCTGTTGTCGCAAATGTCTGACTATGGACGGCAGGTCGGTGCGCGTTGGTTGGTCGGCGACGGACGTTGCCCGTCCTACGCGGGAGCACAGGACGAGTTGCCCGACAAGGTTCGGCCGGATCCGGAATTTCGTCGGACCATCGACGATTGGCATCGGACCGGTGTCATGCCTTCGGTGGAATCCATAACGAGGGATCCGCTACTGCGGTTCTATAACCGTGTTCTCCGGTGCGAATTTCTACATCTCGCGTCCGATTTTCTACCTGAAGACATGAGTTCCGGCGGATTTCGCGTTATCTTTGCTGTCGATCTTGCCCGATGACAGATCAGGCTGATCTATTTGACCCCATCGCCCATGGCAGCGATGCGTTTCCCGAATTCGCCCGTCGTCGGAGTTCAGGAGGCGCCAGTTGGGGCAAACCTCCTTATCCCGAGGTCGGTGAAGCCTTCTACGTGTTCAGCCATGCGCTTGTTTCCCAGGCCTTGAAACACCCGCTGTTGCTGCAGGCACCGCCGGGCGCCTATCAGGAGGTCAGGCAAAAGATCAGCGCCAATCCGGCCCTGGACCTGTTGACCCGTTCCATGCTGCTGTCCGACCCGCCACGGCACATGCGCCTGCGCCGCCCATTGGCTGGTTCGCTAAGCTTTTCCTCCAGCAACGGGCTATTCGACCGGCTTGCGGCCAAAGCGTCGGAACTTACGCAGGCAGCTGTACAAAAACCGGAGTTCGACGCGGTTCGTGATATAGGCCTGCCGCTATCGTTTTCAGCCCTGGAACAGATCCTTGGTATTGACATGGACGATCCCTGGCGGATTGGCGCCGACGCACAGCTTATGGCCAACGCCCTGGAAATAAGGGCCGGCGGCGTAGACGAAGACGCAAACGATGCCTGCCGCCGGTTGGAGGCATGGGTATCCAGCGTGATAGAACACGGTACTGTGCGCCCAAACGGTATTTCAGCTCAGATGCTTGCCGAAGTCGAGGCTGGCCGCTGGCTGAGAGACGATGCCGTTGCAAACATCGTATTCCTGCTCTTTGCCGGGCAGGCGACAGTCGTCGATACCTTCGGCAATGCGCTGGTCGCGCTTGCACGCTTCCCAGAACAGCTTTCGCTGCTTGAAGATGGGAAAGTCAGTTGGTTTTCAGCAGCCGAAGAGCTGCTCCGTTTTTGCGCTCCAGTTCACTATGCCGGAGCGCGCATCGCCGCGGAAGATATGCAATTTGGTGGCGCAACCATAAAAGCCGGGCAGGCCGTCGTACCCGTGCTGGCGAGCGCCAATCGAGACATTTCTGTTTTTCCGGCGGGCGACCGGTTGGATTTGGGTTCCGGCATTTCGTCGGCCCTTGCCTTTGGCACCGGACTGCATGCCTGTCTGGGTCAACACGTCGCCCGGTTAGAAATAGCTGTACTGCTGGAGGCCTTGTTCACGCAGGCCAAAGGCTGGTGCTTGGACCTTCCCAGGGTCGTCAGGCGGCATTCGGTGCTTTTCCACGGTCTGCAAGCCGCCCCATTCATCCGGCCCGCGGATCAACCATCGGTTTGAATTCGGCACGCCATTCGGGTCCCTTCATCACTTGGAATTGTGAGCCCGATATCAAGCGTTTGTGCTTCAGCGACCGATTGAAGCAGATCACCAATGTTGACTAAGCCTGTCAGGTATCGGTAGGTGAGCCGGTGCCAACCCGAACTTTAGGACAATGTCATGAAATATGCTCTTTCCACCCTCGCCGGCGCCACGGCGCTGGCAATCATGCTGATCGCCAGCCCATCGATGGCCGAGGATGCCGGCATCATTGTCTATAACGCCCAGCACGAAAGCCTGACCAAGGCGTGGGCCGAAGGCTTCACCAAGGAAACGGGCATCAAGGTCACGGTGCGCAATGGCGGCGACAGCGACTTCTCCAATCAGATCGTCGCCGAGGGCACTGCTTCACCCGCAGACGTGTTCCTGACGGAAAACTCACCGGCCATGGCGCTGGTCGAGAGCGCCGGCCTGTTCGCGCCGGTCGATGCCGACACGTTGGCACAGGTTCCGCAGGATTATCAACCGGCCAGCGGCAAATGGGTCGGCGTCGCCGCGCGCAGCACGGTCTTTGCCTATAACAAAACCAAGCTGACCGCCGACCAGCTGCCCAAGTCGATGCTTGACCTCGCCGATCCGAGCTGGAAGGGCCGTTGGGCCGCCTCCCCGTCGGGCGCCGATTTCCAGGCCATCGTCAGCGCCCTGCTCCAGCTCAAGGGCGAAGCCGCTACCGCCGACTGGCTGAAGGCGATGAAAACCAATTTCACCGCCTACAAGGGCAACAGCACGGTGATGAAGGCGGTCAATGCCGGCGAGATCGAAGGCGGCGTCATCTATCACTATTACTACTTCGGCGATCAGGCCAAGACCGGCGAAAACAGCAAGAATGTCGAGCTGCACTATTTCAAGAACCAGGATCCGGGCGCCTTCGTCTCGATCTCCGGCGGCGGCGTGCTGGCCTCCAGCAAGCATCCCAAGGAAGCCCAGGCGTTCCTGAAATGGCTGACCGGCAAGGGCGGTCAGGACGTGCTGAAAACAGGCGACTCCTTCGAATACGCGGTCGGCAATGGTGCGGACTCCAACCCGAAGCTTGTGCCGCTCGCCGATCTGCAGGCGCCGAAGGTCGATGCCACGACGCTGAACTCCAAGAAGGTCACCGACCTGATGACGGCAGCCGGCTTGCTTTAGTTGCCATTCGTCCTAAAAGGACACCCGACCACGCTCCCGCGGGAATTCGCCTTCCGCGGGAGTGATTTTGTTTTTCGAGATGGCATTCGTCGATGACGACACGCTGTGTTCCCGACCGCGATCGCGGTCCTTCAATTGCTGCCGCTGGACGGCAACGGCACGGCGTCTGACCTGATGCAGTCCGCGGTCGATCTCGCGCGTTCGGGCCTGCCTTCGGGCACAGGCCGAAGGGCCCGGCGACGCGCACCGCTTTGGCTGGTCCTCGCCGCCATCTTCGTTGCGCTGCTGGCGCTGGTGCCGCTCGCCTTCATCATCTGGATCGCGGTGCAGACCGGCTGGGAAACCGTCGCGGCGCTGGTCTTCCGGCCGCGTGTCGGCGAGCTTCTGGTCAACACTGTCCTGCTGGTCGCGCTCTCGGTGCCGATCACCATCGTGCTGTCGGTTGCGCTGGCCTGGCTGACCGAGCGCAGCGACCTGCCGGGCGACCGGATCTGGTCCTGGCTGTGCGTGGCGCCGCTCGCCATCCCCGCCTTCGTCCACAGCTACGCCTGGATCACCATGGTGCCGGGACTGCACGGCCTGTGGGCCGGCGTGCTGGTTTCCGTTATCGCCTATTTCCCGTTCCTGTATCTGCCGGTGTCGGCGGCATTGCGCCGTCTCGATCCCGCCCTCGAGGACGCCGCCGCCGCACTCGGCCTTGGACCCCGACGCGTGTTCTGGCGGGTCGTGCTGCCGCAATTGCGGCTCGCCATCTGCGGCGGCTCGCTGCTGGTCGGCCTGCATCTGCTGGCCGAGTACGGCCTCTATGTCTTCATCCGCTTCGACACCTTCACCACGGCGATCGTCGACCAGTTCCAGTCGACCTTCAATGGACCGGCCGCCAACATGCTGGCCGGCGTGCTGGTCAGCTGCTGCTTCGTGCTGCTCGGCCTCGAAGTGCTGGTGCGCGGCGAGGAGCGCTATGCCCGCGTCGGCTCGGGTGCGGCGCGCCATCAGCAACGCGCAAGCCTCGGGCGCGCCACCATTCCGAGCCTGCTCTTGCTTGTCGTCACCACGCTTTTGGCGCTCGGCGTGCCGTTCGTCACCAGCGGCGGCTGGCTTGTCGCCGGCGGCGCGGCTGTCTGGGGG
>NZ_RZPQ01000339.1:0-6123 GCF_003999135.1 Mesorhizobium sp. M7A.F.Ca.CA.004.06.1.1
GAATCGAATAGGCCAGATCTTTCCGCGCCTCAGGCAACAGGCGTCCAGATCACGTCCTCGATTTTTTGCGCGCCGGTGGCCAGCATCGCCAGCCGGTCGAAGCCGAGCGCGATGCCGCTGGCCGGCGGCATGATGGCAAGGGCGGCGAGGAAATCCTCGTCCAGCGGATAGCGCTCGCCATAGATGCGCTGCTTCTCGTCCATCTCGATGACGAAGCGCCGGCGCTGCTCGTCGGCGTCGGTCAGTTCGCCAAAGCCGTTGGCGAGTTCGACGCCGCAGCAATAGAGCTCGAAACGCTCCGCCACGCGCGGGTCGCGTGGGCTCGGCCGTGCCAGTGCCGCCTCGGCCACCGGATATTCGCACAGGATGGTCGTTCGTCCCTGCCCGAGGAATGGCTCGATTTTTTCCACCATCACCCGGCTGAACAGGTCGGCCCAGCTGTCGTCGGGCGCGGTACGCATGCCGGCCCGGATCAAGGCGGCGTATAGCGCGTCGCGATCGGTGCTCCCGTCGGCGGCGACCGTGGCCAGCAGATCGATGCCGGAATAGTGGGTGAAGGCGTCCGCCACCGTCAGCCGTTCCGGCTCGGCGAACGGATCGCAGTCGCGGCCCCGGAAAGAGAAAAGAGTCGCCCCTGCCCTTGTAGCGGCCAGCGCCAGGAAGGCCGCGCAATCCAGCATCAGGCTCTCATAGGCTTCGCCCACCCGATACCATTCGAGCATGGTGAATTCGGGATGGTGCAAGGCGCCGCGCTCGCGGTTGCGGTAGACCGGACCGAAGCTGAAAATCCTGACTTCACCGGCGGCGAGCAGCTTCTTGCAGGCGAATTCCGGCGAGGTGTGGAGATAGAGCGGCGCCCTTGCGCCGTCCGGCCCGACCGCTTCGGTGGCGAAAGCCGCCAGATGCGCCTCGTTGCCGGGCGAAATCTGCAGGGCCGCCGTCTGCACCTCGACGAAATCATGGGCGGCGAACCAGTCGCGCAAGCTGGCGGCGATGCCGTTGCGCAGCATCAGCCGCGGGCGGCGGTCGGCATGAACGTCAGGCGTCCACCAGGGCGAAGCTTCGGTCATGCGGCTCGGATCATGGTGGAAGGGGGCTGGCGGCGGCGGCCAAGATGCGGTAGGCCCCCATCCAGCGCCGCACAAGCCGGCAAACGCCAGTCAACTCTTCTTGCAGGATTTAAAACCGTGGTGAAAGTCATCGCCAGTTCGCTCCGCAAAGGCAACGTCGTCGACAAGGACGGCAAGCTTTATGTGATCCTCTTTGCCGAAAACATCCACCCAGGCAAGGGCACGCCTGTAACGCAGCTCGACATGCGCCGCATCGGCGACGGGGTGAAAGTTTCGGAGCGCTACCGCACCACCGAACAGGTGGAGCGCGCCTATGTGGAAGAGCGCGAGCATACCTTCCTCTATCGCGACGGCGAAGGCTTTCATTTCATGAACCCGGAAAGCTACGACCAGGTCGCGGTGTCGGAAGCCGTGGTCGGCGACATGGCGCCTTACCTGCTGGAAGGCATGGCCGTGCAGGTGTCGCAGTTCAACGGCATTGCCATTTCCCTGGTGCTGCCGCAGCGCGCCACCTTCGAAGTGGTGGAAACCGAGCCGACGACCAAGGGCCAGACGGCCTCGTCATCCTACAAGCCGGCCGTGCTGTCCAACGGCGTGCGCACCCTGGTGCCGCCGCACATCGCGCCGGGCACCCGCGTGGTGGTGATGACGGCCGATGGCGCTTATGTGGAGCGGGCGAAGGACTGAGGGGGGCTCTTCCCGCTTAAAGGAGGCCCGTAAGCAAAGCCTTCCCATGGACAGGCGGGGCAGCTTCGAGACACCGCCTATTGCTTGAAACAGTGCTCGCGATGCCATTGCAAGAAATGAGGATGCGGGCGTTCGAGCTGTCGGCGAGGCGGAAGCGCGCGGCGCGTCCTGTTTATGAAGCCCTGCACGCTGTCGAAGTCATTGACCTGTCTGGAGATCAGGATTTCCAAATCGTCCGACAGGCTGATCAATCCACGGTCGAACATCCAATGCGCAGTGCCGGACAGTGCGATCCCATTGTTGACGACATCAGGCCCGTCCGCCTCAACCGGTCGAATATGTGCGGCAGAAACCTCTGCTCGGCCTCCGCCATTTATCAGCTTGAGACCTGTGATCGCGCAGCGCTCGTCATAGGCACGTAAGACGACTCGACGAAAAATGCGGTCCCGCACGATTCGCGATCCGATGTAGCTTACGCGATCACGACTCTGCTCGAATTCGAATGGCGCCTGCTCATCCTGAAAGCCGGCAGATATGCCGACCTCATCAACGCGCGGCAGCAACAACTCATTCGTATCCAGGCCCAGATCGATGATCCGGTTGAAGTCACTTGGGCTGAGTGCGCGGACGGCAGATTGGGCGCGGCCAGAAATCCGTCCCTCATCATTGAGCAGGCCTCGTTCGACGGGACCATCAGATCCGCTAAATGGAACAGGATTGACGAAATCGAGGTAGCTTCCGGGCTCAATCAGCGCGAGATACATGTCAGGCGTTACCGGATCGGGGATGATCTGCTGGACTTTCGCTACAGCGTAATAGCCCCGTGTATCGTTTACCTTGCTGGGCTCGTAGTAGATAATCCACTTGCCGACACACGCTTCAACGCGGCGCAGATACGGGCGAGGAAACTGGTATTGCTCTGCGGGGCGATCGTTGTATCGCGAATCCGAGCGATGAATGAAAACCCCGAATCCCATGAATCTTCCTGCAATGCGTTCTTGGGAATAACTACTCAGATGTGGCATCAAAATCCGAACTTTGGGGTTTAGTCCAGGCGCGGTCGCACTTCCCCATGGCATCGGTCCTTCGCAGCCTCGCGCTGAAGCGCCACACTACAACGAAGCGCAGCAATATATTTCGCGAAGCCTGTCACAAAGCGCCCACCCGGTTCGTCCTTTGACAGAAGAAGGAGAGCGCTATGCCAAAACTTATCGTCACCGAATTCATCAGCGTCGATGGCATTGCCGAGGTCGAGAAGCTGCCCAGCGTGACCTGGAACGACGAGATGAACAGGTTCAAGGAGGACGAGCTTGCCGACAGCGGCGCCATGCTTTTGGGGCGCACGACCTATGAGATCTTTGCCGGCTCCTGGCCAACGGAAACCGGAGATTTTGCCGACCGGTTCAACGCGCTGCCGAAATATGTCGCCTCAAACAGCCTGAAGGCGCTCGACTGGAAGCCGGCCGAATTGCTGAAAGGGCCTCTGCCGGAAGCGGTCAGGACGCTGAAGCAAGGCAGCGGCGGCAACATCTACGTGCATGGCAGCCTCAGCGTCGCGCAGGAATTGCTGCGCCACGGCCTGGTCGACCGCGTCAGGCTGCTCAGCTATCCAGGCACCGTCGGCCAGGGCAAGCCGCTATTCCCAATCGGTGAGCCGGTGGCGCTCGACCTGATTTCCGCAAAGCCGTTTAGCAACGGCGTGGTGGCGCTAGAGTATGCGCCGATGACGGCTAAGTCATAAGACGGTTGGGCTCTCTCCTCTCAGGTGAAGGAAAGATGCACTTCACCCGACCTGCTTCCCCCGCCTCCCCTTGATGGCGGCGCTATTCCTCGCCTCAACCACCTTCTCAACCTGCCGCTTCAGCTCATCCTTGATATCGACCGTCTCGTTCATCAAAGCGTCGATCTTCAGGAAATCGAGGACGCGGTATCTCGACACTGCCGGGCGGACCAGGATGTCGGGGCGGCATTGTTTCAGCTTGTTGGCGGTGATCGACTGCATCATCAGTTGGGTGGCGCCGAACATCAGGTCGACGGAGGTCGGCTGTTTGCGGTCGGCCTCTTCCGGCGCGCCGACCACGTCGACGCCGATGATGATGTCGGCGTCGTTTTCGATCAGGTCGAACGGCACGGGGTTGTAAATGCCGCCGTCGATCAGCAGCCTGCCGTCGCGCGTCACCGGCCGGAACACGGCGGGGATGGCCGCCGAGGCCGCCAGCGCCGAGTGCAGGTCGCCGTCTTCGAAGACAGCCAGCTTGTGGCCGAAATAGTCGGTCGCCGTCACCTTCAGCGGGATTTGCAGCTCGGCGAAGGTCTCGGGAATGGCTTCGGGCAGAAAGGCTTTCAGGATGCGCTCGACGTTGAACTGGCTGACGCGGATGCCGCCCTGCATGGCTTCGGCGATGGTGCCCGGCCGCGCCCGCCACATGCGGCTCGCCACTTGGGCGCGGCGGCCGAGGATCGAGCGGGCATAGTCGTGGATGTCCTTGCCGGTCATGCCCGATGCCATGCCGGCGCCCATGATGGCACCGATCGACGAGCCGGCAATCGCCACCGGCTTGATGCCCAACTCGTCCAGCGCCTCGATGACATGAATATGCGCCAGCCCGCGCGCGCCACCGCCGCCGAAGGCTATACCGAAGCTAGGCGCCATGGTGCGCGGCTCCTGCCTCGTTTCTGGCCGGCGACGGAGACCGCCAATTGTTGAAGTTGGCGCCGCCCCTCACCTGCCTGCCGGCATCCTCTCCCCGTATAGTGACGGGGAGAAGGGTGCTGCCATCGCCGATTTCGCCAATCACAAACGTTGCAAGATGGGCGCCGAGATTGCGGCCAGCCCCCTTCTCCCCGTCACTATACGGGGAGAAGTGCCCGGCAGGGCGATGAGAGGCAGCGCCGGCGTTCGGAAAAGAGAAATGCGCGCCGGGGCTCATCCCTTGCCGGCCCCGGCCAGTTTCGGTCCGATGACCATGATGGTCGGCTCGGTCGACAGCAGCTTCTTCGCCGCCGCCTTGACCTGGTCGAGCGTCACCGCGTTGATGTAGCCGGCGCGGCGCTGCATGTAGTCGATGCCGAGATCGTCGAGCTGCAGTTCGACCAGTGTCGCGGCGATGGCGCTGGACGAGTCCAGATTGTTGATGGCGTAGGCGCCGATCATGTATTTCTTGGTGGCCGCCAGTTCCGCTTCGGTCGGGCCTTCTTCGGCCAGTCGCTTGACCACATCGCGGATGATGCCCAGCGTTTCGGACGCGCGGTCGGAGCGGGTGCCGGTGCTGACGATCAGCGCGCTGGCGTGGTCCTGGTTGATGAGCGAGGAGTTGACGCTGTAGGCCAGCCCGCGCTTCTCGCGCACCTCCTGGAACAGGCGCGAGGTGAAGGTGCCGCCGCCAAGAATCTCGTTCATCAGCACGGCGGGGAAGAAATCCGCCGCCTTGCGCTTCACGCCGGGAAAAGCGAGCTGCAGGGAGGTCTGCGGCAGGTCGTAGTCGACCTCGATATGCTGCGCCAGCTTCGGGTCGATATCGGCCACTGGCCTCAGCGCCTGGTTTTGCGGCAGGTCGCCGAACACCATGTCGAGCTTCTTCTTCAGCGTCTCCGCGTCGATGGCGCCGACAACGGCGACCCGCAGCCCGCCGCGCGCGAACACCGCTTTGTGCGAGGCATTGAGATCATCGCGCGTGATGGTGGCGATGCTTTCCTTGGTGCCCTGGTCGGAGCGGGAATAGGGATGATCGCCATAAAGCGCTCGCGCCCATTTGTTCTGCGCCACCGTGTCGGGATCGTTTTCGCCGGCGATGATGCCGGACAGGATCTGGGAGCGGATGCGGTCAATCGGCAGCTGGTCGAAGCGCGGCTCGTTGACCGCCAGCCGCAACAGGTCGAATGCCTGGTCGCGCTGCTCGGCCAGCATGCGCATCGAGCCGTAGATGCCGTCGCGGCTCTCGTCGAAGCTCATTTCGGCGCCGGCATCGTCGAGCTTGATCTGGAAGTCTTCACTGTCGAGCGGGCCGGCGCCTTCGTCGAACAGGCCGGTCATCAGATTGGCCAGCCCTTCCTTGCCGACCGGATCCTGCGTCGAGCCGCCGCCGAAGACGAAGCGGATGGCGACAACCGGCACGGAATAGTCCTCGACCAGCCAGGCGGTGATGCCCTTTGGCGAGGTGACGGACTGGATGTCCATGGCCCGCGCGGTGAGTGCCGGCAGGATGAGGAAGAGGATGGAGAGAAGTAAAGTGATCAGCGGGGCGATGGCGCGGCTCGGGGTGGTCGTTCCAAACGAACAATTGTCGAAGTCGGCGCCGCCCCTCATCGCCCTGCCGGGCACTTCTCCCCGTATAGTGACGGGGAGAAGGAGGCTGGCCGCAACCTC
>NZ_RZPQ01000033.1:0-18460 GCF_003999135.1 Mesorhizobium sp. M7A.F.Ca.CA.004.06.1.1
TTCTGGCGAAAGGCGGAGTGGAACGACACAACCAACGGACCTAGCACATAGTCGAGCGCGGTGCGTTCCTCGGTGACGATCATGACTGACGCCGGCATGCCCGGATAAAGCGCAATCTGTGGGGCTGCAGCCAATTCCACCGGGTCGACTGCTACGTCGGCAAGATAGTAGGGAAACCCGGTCTTGCTGTCGGTAATGCGATCCGCCGAAATGCGGGTGACGCGACCATGAACTATGGGTATTGAGCGCTGTTTGTAGGATGTGAAACGAACTTCGGCAGCCATACCGGGTCGCAGGTTCGATATGTCCTCGACGCGAATCTGAGCCTGGACGACCAGCGAATTTTCGGTCGGAACGATATCGAGGATAGTCTGGCCCGGCGAAACGATCGCGCCGATCGAGAAGACGCTGAGATCCATCACCTGGCCGTCATAAGGCGCGCGCACTTCGGCTCGGTCCATGGCAGCCTGGGCGGCAAACATCTTGGGCACAAGGTCGGCAAGGTTCGATTGCGTATCGATCAGCATGGCTGATAGTTTGGCTCGGCGCTCATAGGTCAATTGGGCGATCTGCCCGTTGAGTTCGGCTTTGCTCTGTTGGCTGCCGGCTATAGCGCCGAGGTTCTCGTCGATTAGGCCCTGCAGATCCGAGGCCGATCGTTCCAATTCCAGAATGCGCGGGCGGGTGGTCAATCCAGCCTTGAGCAGCTTTGACAGGCTGGCCTTCTCGTCGATGGTCGATTGCATCTGGGCCTGGTAGGATTGGACCCGGGCCTGCTTGCCCTGGATCTGCTCCTCGAGCTCGGCAATCCGCCGCTCGAGGATCTGTCTGGCGCCGGCCATCGAGGCGCGCTGCACGGATGTTTTGTTGCTTCTGCTGAAATGGCGGGAACACTTTGCTGCTGATGACCATTCGGAGGAGCTTCAATCCAGCGCGTTGCCAGTGGATCGGACGTTCACATGGTCAGGCATCGGACCGTCGTCACCTGGTCATCGGTGATCTTCTTCAGGTCGTCTTGTGGCATCGGCTTTCAAATAGCGGCGGAAATTCGCCAGCGTAACACCCTTCATGGTCGCGCCGCCCGGATCGGACGGATTGTCTGACCAGAGTCAGATTTCAAACGCGCGCAAGCGCCCGCGCAAAGTGGCTGTCATGGCTAGTACCTTCCGCCTGATGGGCAATTGTTAAGTTTGGCAGTGAAGTTAGGAGGGCGGAAAAATCAGTCGGTTGAGCAAATCAGCGGTCTAGCCGCTCGCACTCATCGAGTAGGCCACCAAGCTCCAGGCAGAGATCGACGCGGCCGAGGCTGTTTGCGTTGTCATCGATCCCCATGCGGCGGTTGTAGGCCGTGACGGTGTCCTTCAGTTGAGAAACACGACCGGCCTTATGACCGCTGGAATAGGCGAAACCAGCGATGCAAACGGTTGCGGCGATTGCAAGCGCGGCAGTCTTGGCGTTCATGGTACTTTCGCCTCTCGAATCAAATTTGGGGAGAATTCGTCCATGGAAGGGAGTTTGACCGAATTAGCAGCGCGGCTCCAGATGCAATGGAAGGCTTGGGCTCCCGCGATTGGCCTTGGAGTTGCCGCCGCCATCGGCATGATTTGGACCGTCTATCTGCCGATTGTCGGATTGCGTCACCTGCTCGGATACAATTAGACCTCTAGTATCAGCACAGGCTGGTCCAATCGTGCCCAGCTATCCGAGATAGTTCAGCGGGTGCGGGACGAAACACTGCGGACGAGCATCGGCAAAGTCGCGACCCTCGACGGCCGAGCAGTCATCTATCAGCTACAATGATGCCCCTGCAGACTCCTGGCGAATCTGAGAAAGGCCGGGCATCCTCGATTGAGATGGCCACACGGGCTGCAAGTAGTTGCCGTCGAATGGCACGCCCGGTCATCAGGGCGTGCGCCCCGAGCCGAGGCCCTTACCACGACCCTTTTGGAAAACAAGCGGCAAGGCATCATCCCCAGGTCGGGCGGATTGCTGACGTTGTCAGTGGTAGTGCCTCTTCGCAGAAATTAGACAGGCATTTGGGCAGAAGTGGTCATTTTCTGAAATTCGGAAAGAATCTCCGGGAAACTCTGCGCGAGATATCGAACGACACGGGCGTTCTCCAGCAACCGGCAGAGATACCCCCTGGCCACCACCAGATCCAGGTGGTCGGATCCATAGCTCTCCTCGACAAGCTGGTATTCCTTATCGAGTTTGGTTGATTCGTTTTCCATCAATGCGATCTGCGCATCGCTCAGTCCGGCTAGCTTTTTCGGCTGCGACGTATCGGCAAGCTGGGAGGGCGGGGTCGCGCCGACCAGGGATTTTGCGTAGTTGATCGAGAACTTGTTCATGGCGATCATCAGTTGCGCCGCCTCGATCTGGCGCACGGCTGCCAGCTTTCGCAGTTCGATGAACGTGTTGGTCGGAACGAAGCGGTCCTTGAGCATGTCGATCGCTTCCGGGCATATCCCTTTCAGCAGATGTTTTTTAAGCCTGATTTGGCCGATGTTGACATTGAGGGTTCTCGCGATGGTCTCTTCCGGGACGCCGCTGTCGATGGCCTTCAGGATCATGAAGTGTTCCTGGATCGTCGCCAGCCGGCTTACCCGTTTGTTGTAGGTGAATGCCTCGTCATCGTTGGCGACCAAACAATCAACCTCAGTGTCGCCCATCTCCCGCAATATCTCGATGCGCATGTGGCCGTCGACCAAGAGGTACTTTCCCGGCGTGTCCTTGTCCTTTGCAACCACGGGCAATTCCACAAGCCCGATCTCGCGAACGGACGACCTGACCTGTTGATATTTCGGAGTTTCCCTGGCGCTTTCGGTGAACAGGTGAAGCGGCTGGATGTCTTCAAGACGAAGGCAAATAGTAGCGCGCTCAAAAGCGAATTTTATGTCTGGAACGGTAGGACGCTTTGCGGTCATGCGGGCTCAACTCTGCTGATCCGGGCCGCCAGGTTTCGTGGGAGGGTGTTCAGTCCTTCCGCCGCAAGAAGATCCTGGAATGCCTCTTCTGCCATGAGTTGCCGCAAGGCGTGGGTGACAAACAGCAGGCGGTTTCGCGTTGCATCCGCTTTGCGGACCAGAATGCGTTTCCTGTCCGTGTCCGCTTTGAACGCCTTGATCAACGCTGATGCTGAAGGATTCTTCCTGCGATCTGGCAGGAACGTTCCCAGGCCTTTCCCCCGCCTGCGGCGGTTCTCAATCAGGCGTCGCGCTATCACAAGCTTATGACCGCGCAGTTGGTTCTCTTGATAGGCAAGCTGAAGAACGGCCTGAATCCCTGGCTCGTCGGCGGTGGAAATATCGACTGCTACCGACAGCGGGATCTGGCCGGAGTCGACCGCCCGCAGAAGGCGCTGTTCGCCTTGCGACAGGAGGCGTGCAACCCCTCTGACATATTCGGTCGAAAGACCGATCTTTGCTGCAATGTCGACGTCGGAATAGCCGCTTTCTTTCAGCCGACCGATGTCGCGAAGCAGGTCATAAGCGGTATGATACCGGCGAGCACAATTTTCCACCAAGCCTTTGACCAGCGCCTCGGCCTTGGTTGCCTCTATCACAAACGCGGGAATCTCGGTCTGGCCAAGCAACCTGAAGGCCTCGATCCGCCCCTGGCCGCACACCAGGTCGTGCGTGAAAGCGCTTTCGTCGACATTCCTCGTGGTCACCGTGATGGGACGCTTCAGGCCGACGCTCTTGATGCTGTCGACAATGTCCTGGAAGGACTTTTTGCCTCGCGCACGCGGGTTGGTGATCTTGATCGCGTCCAGGCGCAGGAGCGAGATTGGTCTGTTGGCGGTGACCATCAGCGAGCGGCCGAGATGGCGTCGCGTTCGGCCAAGGCGAACAGCGGATCCAGCGATTTGTAGAAGAAAGTGTTGAATTCCAGCCTTTTGTTCAAGGCGCAGTTTAAGGGCTTCCCGCCAATCTCATTTGCTGGCGCTATCAGATAGTCGAGGATCGTCTGGTTATCCGGGCTCATGCGGATGGCCACTTTCACGTCCGCAGCGGTACCCCGTTCCGCAGAGGCCACCCAATGAGGATAGCCATATGGCGTGGCCCGACAGCGACCCATCGCAATGGCTACGGTGAATTCATCGTTGACGCGAAGCACGCCGAGAGCACTCTGACGCACCGCAGATCCGCCCGCCCGCTCGATGGTCGCTATTGTCGTTTGGACGACTTCTTCGAAGACCTCACGAAGCCGCCTTCTGATATCAAGAAACCGATAGTTCTGAGACGGATCGTATCCAACGAGCTTGTAGGCTCGCAGCAGACTGCCGAATTTTTTCCTGTAGCGGCTGCTCGGCGGACAGTCAGCCGCCGCGTCAATCATCGGGCCTGAAAGGGTACCGCGCCTCTTCAGAAGTTGGGCGAGCACAACCAACATCTGATCGTTGCTCATCTTAGATGAGCGGGCGTCGGCTATGGCTTGAGCCCGGTCGAAAAGCTTGCGGTCCACAATGGGTTCAAAGGCGCCGTCGGCGCGGACCAATCGGGTCGTATCGTTGGTCACCTTCCTTTGCTTGAGTTTGAAAGACTGCCGATTCCAGACGTTGTTGCCCACGTATTTTTCGTTGCTGAGTATTTGATGAATGGATTCGCGTTTCCACGATCGATTGAGATCGGTGACCACTCCCTTGGCATTCAACGACCGCGCAATCTGCAGCTCGGTCCGACCAGCCATCACGTATTCATCATAGATCCAGCGCACCGTCGCGATTTCATCAGGTGGTCCAGGCACGAGGATGACCCGATCCGTCTGGAGGCTCTTGTACTCTTTGAGAGCGAGCATGGTCTTTGTGCGCCCATGCTGGTCGATGAGCCGGCGCCTCAGGCCCAGGCCGGACGACCCTCCCTGCCGGTATCCCATTTGAATGAGCCTGCACTGGCCGGCAAACACCTTGACCGACAACACCCGACTGTGCTCGGCCGCCATCGTGCGCTTTATCGCCTTGAGCAGGTCTGATCCGATGCTGCCATCGTTGGTAAACTGTTCGCCACAATATTCAATTCGCACGCCGGCAACGCGACACCGATACTCGTACGACGCACTCTCATCGGGGTTCGGGAATCGCCCCCAGCGACTCACGTCGTAGACGATGACGATTTCGAAATCCGCGTTCTTCGTTTCGACATCCGCCAACAGCCTTTGCAGGCCGGCGCGACCTTCAAGGTTCAAGCCGCTGCGACCGGGGTCCTCGTATGTGGCCACAATGTCGTAGTTCATCGCATCCGCGAATTCACGGATTGCATCCTTCTGATTGTCGATCGAGTAGCTCTGGTGGTCAGTGGACATTCGCACGTATTGAGCTGCGCGCACGCGCTGTGCGTCTACAGCAGGTCGACGGACTGTGTGCGCCTGTTCCATCCTTCAACGCCTACAAGGCAGATTGAACGTCCGCTTGAACCGGCAACGCTAGCGGTATGAGGCTTCAATCCCGTTACACATTGATCGACACTTTGTATCGAATGAGACTTGTCGCCATAAAAACGAGAAGCTCGGAAAATAGCAGGCAGGGCTTCTATCAACACCCGAGAAACCATGTCTTTTATCGTGAGGGCTCGTGCCCCCGTTCCGCCGCATTGCGGCCGCACGGGACGAACCATAGGGATTTCAGGCCTTCAAGGGAGACTTCACATGAACTTTCACAAAGTCATAGCCGCCGTGCTGATGACCGCAGCACTGGCAGGGTGCGCGCAGACCGAAGGCCAGCAGCGGGCCGGAACTGGCGCTCTGATCGGCGGCGCCGGCGGCGCCCTTGTCGGTCAGGCCATCGGTGGCAACACCGAAAGCACGCTCATCGGCGCCGCCGGCGGCGCCCTGCTCGGCGCCGTCGTCGGCTCGGCCACTACGCCGCAACGGCGCGGCGAACAGATGTGCCGCTACCAGGACCGCCGCGGCCGCATCTACACGGCGCCGTGCGACGACAGGTACTACAACGGCGATTATTAAGCAGAGGGTAGTCTGCCCATCCCTTATCCTAAGTGGGCAATGGGAACAGAAGCTCTACTGTGGGGCGGTGGCCCTGCTCGTACATTTTTTCTGATCGCGCCGCCGGCGGCGGCGCTACGTTGTCATCTTTTGCCCATAACATAGTGCTACCAGCAAGGACGGCGGGTTTCTGGAGGTCGTTATGACTGAGAGCCTTGCCGGCACCCTGAAGAATCGTGGCAAACAGGCAGCCAAGCGGCTGCTTGGCTATGATTCGCGCAACTGGCTGCGTATCCGCCAGATCGAGGCGTTCACGCTCTTTCTCGAAGCCGGCAACCGCAAGGCCGCCGACGTGATCGAGATCTCGCCCGGCTGGAACCGCTATTGGCGGGCAATGTGCCCCAATTACCGCTCGGTCGATTTCCCCGCCTTCGACATCTGCAGGGATCGCACCGACGAGCAATATTCGATCGTCATCGCCGACCAGGTGCTGGAACATGTGCGGCGGCCGCACGCGGCAGTGCAAAACATCCACGCCATGACCCGGCCCGGCGGCTGGGCGATGGTGGCAACACCTTTCCTGTTTCGCGTCCACGCCAGGCCGCACGACTACAACCGATGGACCCCGGCCGGCCTCAAGCAGCTGATGGTCGAGGGCGGCTTCGCGGAAGCCAACGTCAAGGTCCACGGCTGGGGCAACAAGGCCTGCGCCAGGGCCCATATCGGCGGCCCCGTCCGCGCCTACGGCCTGTGGCGGGATCTGAGCAATGACGAGGAATACCCGCTGATGGTCTGGGCGTTTGCGAAGAAGGCGTGAGTGGCGGAAGTCCCGCTCCATCGTGGTGACGGCCAGGGAGTCTCGCTGGACACTTGACCGGATCCGCCGCCAGTGACCTACTTCGACTTCGAGGAGGCGTTCGCGAATGGACATTCGAACCACATTGACGGAGCTGTGCGAGGCCTTCAACGCGCACGACCTCGGTCGCATCATGGCGTTCTTTGCCGACGACTGCGTTCTGGAGATGCCAAGGGGAGCCGAGCCTTGGGGAACGCGCTTCGAGGGCAAGCGCAGCGTACGAGACGCGCTTGCGAGACGATTTGAGGGTTTGCCCGATGTGCATTATGGCAATGGGCAGCACTTTGCGGACGAGGCTGCCAACACCGGCATGTCGAAATGGACCCTCACCGGCACCACCCGCGAGGGCGTAAGAAAGGAAGTTCGAGGTTGCGATTTCTACACATTTCGTGACGGAAAGGTGATCCGCAAGGACTCATACTGGAAGATCGTGGAGTAGGGGTTGGCACTCTTGTCTGATCTTTTCGTTGTCCCGCATTCCAAAGCAGGTGGATTACGCGATGCGCGTTTGCATCGCTGCACTCGCCGACGAAATGCCAACCCCGAAAATCCCGAAACGCATTCAAAGTAGCTGCCAAGATGAACCCATGTCGTCATGCCTGTTTGGTCTCCCAGGCCAAGCGAACGCTATTCCATGTCCGGCACGTCGCCACCTACAAACAGAGTTGTCGGCTCGCCATACTCACCCACCGAAGGGTTACCCTCGCGCGACCACGCAATGACGCCAGCATGCTTGCCGCCAGTCTCCTCGCAGTGCGTATCGCTCTGCCCAGTCGGCTGCCATGCCGGTTTGCAGGTCGCCGGTCTCATGACCGTCGAAGGCCGTGACCACGATCAGCCTGGTGCTTTGTGTTGGGAGAGTAAACTATTTGACCTGGAGGGTGTCTTTCCGCTGGACCAACAGCCGGTTGAAGTTGAGCGGCGCAGGGGGAAGAATCTCCGTCATCTCGAATAGAGGCACAGGGCCTTCCGGCTCCGGTGCTTTCTGCTTGGCCTTCAGGTCCGTGATCTCCTCGTCGCGCCGCGCAATCCGGCTTTCCAGATTGGCAATGCGCTCCGCAAGAAAATAGCGCCCCACGGCAAATCCGCCGCCGCCGAACAACGCGGCAGACGTAGCAAAGGCCAGCGGGTTAGCCGCCACCAGCGAAGAGTTGCTTTGAATGAAAGCGATAAGGTCATGCATGGCTAAAAAGCTCTCCTCTCACGCCGAGGACAATTCAACCAGCCGACGGGTCGCGCGAGGGATCGTCATACCAAGTCGCACCCGATCAGTATTGGGCAACTTCGCCCTCCGGCCTGGCCCTGCCGTGCGGAGCGCCGCGAGTGTGTCAGCACAAGCTTCCTCAGATGTCTCGTTCCATTCATCCCACTATCGTCGCCGTAGGGCGGCGGGGCTGGATCAGTTTGCGACGTTCACGCCAGTCATCCCACGACAGGGCCCGTATCATCATAGCCAATGGAGACTATCCCCGGATGCCTGTGGGCTATGGCGAGTATCTGAGTCTCTAGTTCGCAGTTGTAGGTCATTAACGCCTTCACGGTCTCAAGCGGGCTATCGTAGCGAGCGATAAGCTTCACGGCTTCATAGTGCAGTTCGGCTTTGGCATCGGCCTCCGGGTACATCGTTCCCATCGCGGTTCCTCCTTGCGCTGCATACGGGTGATGCAGTGAGCAGCATCAAGTCGCTCCTTTGGCGAGGCAGAGTGTCATGATGTGTCCATTCGCAATGACTCCGAATATATGGCCATAGTGAACAAAAAGGGAACAAAATGTCAAGGACGACCTGAGTCGGAGAGGACTTCTATTTTGGACATGCCCCGGGTAAAAGGCCCCCCGCGCTTAGCAAATCCTGTGTCGAGCACATGAGGTCGGGCTGCTCGTCCGCGTCTGCGTCAACGGCAGCATCACCTGTGGGCCGAGCAAGCACGGTTGCCGCGCGCATGTGGCGGCAACGGCTGCTCGATTCGTAGATCAGGTTAAGAACGCGGCGAGGCCGCAGCCGGCTGCTGGTCGAGAAGAACACCTCGACGGGCATGCCGCGGCGCCAGGGTCAGTCCTTTGAGTCTGGTAAGTTCCGCGCGCGGCAAATCGACGTGCACCTTCCGATCCGGAGTGCGCAATGCCCGACCGTCTGAAGGGCCACTCAAATTTTCTGACCCAGTCGAGGTGGAGGCTATCATAGTTGATTGTTGCTGCCGGTGACCTGGCGTAATCAAAGGCTCACGTAGCTTTCCAACAGAGGACGGTATGTTGTATCCAGGTCGATTTTTAGAACCGAGCGACATTGTGATGCTTGCCCGTGTTTGTGAGACGGTCTGCAAAGAGCGCGGCGTACCTGTTGCTTCGCGGGCGGGAGAGCGCACGGCTGCGCACGTACTCAGGCTGTTCATGAACGGCTTGAGTGGGGAGAATGAGCTGCTCGATGCTGAGAGGAACTGGGCTCGACGGAGTGATCTGGCTTTCGAGAAGGCTGCTGTCAGCTACGATGACACAAGAGAGGCCGCGTGATTAGCTTCCTGAGAATCGAAGTAGCGAAGAAAACCGCTCGCTCCACGCGACGAGCCCCAGAGGCACCCTCTGGATAGAGCAGGGTGTTGCTGCGGCATTCTTAAGGTGAGGTAAAGCTTCCGCACGCAGCCCGATTCGTGGGCGATCGGCTCTGTTGGAATTTGGTGGTGAGACTAAGGACAATCGACGCGTAGTGTGTTCCGGGCGATCTTCCAGGCGGACTCGACATGCCGCCGCGCTGCTGCTTCCGCCGCTTCCGGCTTGTGTGCGCGGATCGCATCCATTATCTCGTTCATCTCGGCGATCGCCGCTTCGCGGCGGTTGGTCGAGACGATTGTCATCGAACGAAGCTGGTTGATGCGGACATTCAGCCCGGAGACGATTTCCCAGGCGACACGCTTGTCGGCGGCCTCGAACAGTGCCTCGTAGAATTTGGTCGTCGCCCGCATCACCGCAGGCGGCGTCGCCGACGCCCACGCATCGAACAAATCCGCCAGCGCCCCTTCGAGCGTTGCCAACTGCTCGCCGGTGGCCGACAGGGCACAGGCTCGGGCCGCGATGCCTTCAAGCAGAGCCCGAAGCTCGTAGATCTCGTCGGTACGGCCGAGGTCCGGCCTGGCGACGGCCGGCCCATGCCCAGGGATCATCTGCACGAGCCCCTCTGCCTCCAGCTGCCGCAGTACCTCACGCACGACGGAACGGCTGACGCCGAGCTGGTCGCAAAGCGGCCGTTCGACAAGCCTTTCGCCAGGCTGGAAATGGAAATCCATGATCGCTTCGCGCATGCGCTCCAGCGCCAGCGTCCTCAAGGTCTTGGAGCTGCGGTCGATGCGAAGCGTGTCGTCTGGCATGCATGCCTCCTGCGCCGCTACGAAAACAGATTCGATGCCCGGTTGACAAGGTACTTGGCGCTCCATAGCATGGTATACCATAAGATGATAGCGGGATTGGATGTCCCGAGGCACCACCTACCCAAGGAATTCCATGCAGCCCGCCATTCGTAAGATCGTTACCTATACCGAGAACACGCTGATCGAAGGCGGCAAGGCCGCCCCCCGGCCGCTGCGCCTTATCGGCGTCGCAGCGGTGCTGACCAATCCCTGGGCCGGTCGCGGCTTCACCGACGATCTGTCGCCCCAAATCCGAGCCTGTGCGCCGGTGCTGGGAGAGATCCTGACCCATGAGATCGTTGCCGCCGCCGGTTCCGGCGAGGCTATCGAGGGCTATGGCAAGGCCGCCATCTGCGGTACGTCGGGCGAGATCGAGCATGCGTCGGCGTTGATCCATACGCTGCACTTCGGCAACCACTATCGGCGTGCCGTAAGCGCCAAGACCTACCTTGCCTTCACCAATCTGCGCGGCGGGCCCAACACCCCGATCATCATTCCGCTGATGGACAAAAATGACGAAGGGCGGCGCTCGCATTACCTCACCGTGCATTTCCAGATCGGCGATGCACCGGCGCCCGACGAGCTGGTTGTGGCGCTCGGCGCCTCGATCGGCGGCCGCCCGCATCATCGAATCGGCGACCGCTACCAGGACCTCAAAGAGCTTGGGGACGTGCATGGCTGACGCTTCCGCATCGGCATGGGCTCGACGGGGTGCGGCGCCCGACGGCACCGGCTTCATCCGTGTCGGCGCGGGCGCACCGGTGCTTTTTATTCATGGCGTTGGTATGAACGCCGCGATCTGGCAGCCGCAGATCGAGCGGATGTCCGATAGCTTCGACGTCATCGCCATCGACATGCTCGGCCACGGTCAGTCGCCGCTGCCGCCGCAGAACCCAGAACTCGCCGACTATGCTGATCAGGCCATTCGCCTGCTCGACCATCTCGGCCTCGACAAAGTATCCGTCATCGGCCACTCGATGGGCGCGCTCGTTGCCCAGGAACTCGCGCTACGCGCAGCCGAGCGCGTCCGCCGCATCGTCTCGCTGAATGCCGTGTTCCGGCGGCCACCTGAACTGGCCGAAGCTGTTCGCCAGCGCGCGGTGGCGCTTACCGGCAAGAGTGGGGTGACCGGCACGGCACAGACCATTGCCCGTTGGTTCGGAGATCCGGTGCCGGTCGAGCTCGAGGCGGCTGCACGGAAGACGGCCGCCGTACTGGGTGCCGTCGACCCGGAAGGTTATGCTCGCACCTATCGCCTGTTCGCTCGTGCCGACAGCGACCACGCTGACCGCCTGCCGAGGCTAGCCGTACCGGCCCTGTTCATGACCGGTTCCGAGGACAGGAATTCTTCGCCGGCAATGTCGGCCGCGATGGCGCGGCTGGCGCCGCATGGCCGCTGCACAGTGCTCTCAGGCGAGCGGCATATGATGGCGGTGGCGGATCCCGGCCTGACGACGCGCCATATCGTCGACTTCCTCAAAGAAGGCGAAGCGATCGAGCAAGACAGCGCTGCCGCGGCGAACACCGGGTTCGACGGCAGCGAGTTCCGCCGTGCGCTGGGTTCCTTCCTCACCGGCGTCACCATCGTCACCACCATCGGGCCCGAAGGCGAGCCGCGCGGCTTCACCGCCAACTCCTTCACCTCGGTGTCGCTCGATCCACCTTTGGTGCTGGTCTGCATCGCTCATAAGGCGGTTGGCCATCCTGTCTTTGCGACATCGAAAAGCTTCGCCATCAACGTCCTCAACGAGGATCAGAAGGCAGCGTCCGGCATATTCGCCTCGAAAGCGGCCGACAAGTTCGCCGCCGTTGCCTGGAGACCGGGACGAACGGGCAGCCCCGTGCTGGACGGCTCCGTCGCATCCTTCGACTGCGACATGGAGCGGCTGGTCAATGCCGGTGATCATTCAATCCTCATTGGCCGCGTCCGCGATTTCGAGCACAATTCCGCGCAGCCGCTCGGCTATTGCCGCGGCGCGTATGTCGCGCCCGGCCTCAGCCAGGACGCGCTGGCAGCCACCCAGCCCGGCACCGATGTCGGCGCCATCCTCGAGAATGGCGGCCGAATCCTGTTCCTGGAGACGGCGGATGGTTTTGAACTGCCGCGCGGTCGAGGTCTGGGTGCGGCTGGCGATGGGAAAAGCCTGCGAGGGGTGCTTGCCGCGAGGGCCATCGAGGCCAAGCTGGGCTTCCTTTTCGCCGTCTGGGACGATGCCAGAGATGTTTCGCGCACACATGTCTACTATCGCGGCACGTTCGACGTGCCCGCTTCCAGCGATCGCGGCATCAGGCTGGTCGAGATCCACGCGATCGAGGAGTTGAAGATCGCCGATCCGGCGATCCGCTCGATGCTCGCACGCTATGTCAAGGAATGCTCAGTGGATGCATTCGGCGTCTATGTCGGCAACGATGTCGAAGGCGAGGTCCGGCCGCTCGCCAGGACCGCCGGTTCCACAGCACCCACCACAGGTGACCAGCGATGAAATTCTCGCTCTTCGTGCACATGGAACGGTCGGACTTGGCCAAGCCGCATTCCGAGCTTGTGACCGAGCTCGAGGAGCTGGTCCTGATGGCCGAACAGGCAGGGTTCGAGACCGCCTGGATCGGCGAGCATCACGGCATGGAATTCACCATCTCGCCCAATCCCTTCATCAACATCGCCTATCTCGCGGCCAAAACCAGCCACATCCGCCTTGGCACTGGAACCGTGATCGCGCCCTTCTGGCATCCGATCAAGCTTGCCGGCGAAGCCGCGATGGCCGACGTCATCAGTGGCGGCCGGCTCGACATCGGCATTGCGCGCGGCGCCTACAGCTATGAATATCAGCGTATCTTCCCGGGGCTCGACGCCTGGGGCGCCGGCCAGCGCATGCGCGAGATCATACCGGCGATCCGCGGCCTCTGGGACGGCGACTTCGAACTCTCCGGCGAGTTCTGGCAATTCCCGCCGACCACCTCCTCGCCCAAGCCGCTGCAGAAACCCTACCCGCCGATCTGGGTGGCGGCCCGCGACCCGAATTCGCACGATTTCGCTGTCGCCAATGGCTGCAAGGTCCAGGTGACGCCGCTGGCTTCCGGCGACGAGGAGGTGACGAGCCTGATGCAGCGCTTCAACGCCGCATGCGCCGCGCATCCCGAGATCGAACGGCCGGAAATCATGCTTTTGATGCACACCTTCGTCGCCGAAGACGCGGCCGACGCCGATCGCCTCACGCAGGACCTGTCGACTTTCTATTGCCAGTTCGGCGCCTGGTTCCAGAACAAGAAGCCGGTGCATCAAGGCGTTTTAGAGCTGCTGACGCCGGACGAGATCGCGGCCATGCCACAATACGCGCCCGACAAGATCAGGCAGAACCTGGTGATTGGCGAGGCCGATGAGGTCATCGCCCGGCTGAAGGACTATGAGGCGCTCGGCTACGACCAGTATTCGATCTGGATCGACAGCGGCCTTTCGCACAAGCGCAAGATGAAATCGCTGCAACTGTTCATCGACCGGGTGATGCCGGCCTTCCTCTGATCGCGAGCCCATGACCGACGCCCTCTTCAGGAACTTCATCGACGGCCGCTTCGACGAACCGTCCGCCACTTTCGACAGCGTCGACCCGTCGACCGGGGCGGCCTGGGCGAAGATGCCGGCGGCGAGCGAAGCCGATGTCGACCGTGCCGTCGAGGCGGCGCACCGCGCACTGCGCTCAGACCTATGGCGAAGGATGACGGCGACGGCGCGTGGCAAGCTGCTGGTCAAGCTCGGCGACCTCGTCGCCGCCAATGCCGGGCGCCTTGCCGAGCTCGAGACACGAGACACCGGCAAGATCATCCGCGAGACCCGCGCCCAGATCGCCTATGTCGGCGACTACTACCGCTATTATGGCGGACTGGCCGACAAGCACGAAGGCGCGCATGTGCCGATCGACAAGCCCGATCTCGACGTCACCATCCGTCGCGAGCCGATTGGCGTCGTTGCCGCGGTGGTGCCGTGGAACTCACAGCTCTTCCTCTCGGCCGTCAAGCTCGGCCCGGCGCTCGCCGCCGGCTGCACCATCGTGCTTAAGGCTTCCGAGGACGGCCCGGCGCCGCTGCTCGCCTTTGCCGAACTGGTCCAGCAGGCCGGCTTCCCCTCAGGCGTCGTCAACATCCTCACCGGCTTTGGCCAGGAGTGCGGCCGGCGCCTGACCAGCCATCCGCTGGTTTCGCGCGTCGCCTTCACCGGCGGTCCATCGACGGCGCGCGCCATCGTAAGGAACACGGCGGAGAACCTTGCCTACACCACTCTGGAACTCGGCGGCAAAAGCCCGGTCGTCGTCTTCGCCGACGCCGACCTCGACAGCGCCGCCAACGCGGTGGTCGCCGGCATTTTCGCCGCGACCGGCCAGAGCTGCGTCGCCGGGTCACGGTTGCTGATCGAGCGCTCGGTAAAAGATGAATTCCTCGTACGGCTGAGGCGCAAGGCCGAAGCGATCCGAGTCGGCGACCCACAGGATCCGGCCACAGAAATGGGGCCGCTCGCCACGCTGCGCCAGCGCGACTGGATCGAGAAGGTGGTCGCGGAGAGCCTTGCCGCGGGCGGCAGACTGGTCACCGGTGGAACGCGGCCAACCGGGGACGGCTTCTACTACGCGCCGACTATCATCGACGCCGGCGGCAGCGACCTGCCTTGCGTGCGGGAGGAATTGTTCGGGCCGGTGCTCAGCGTGCTTGCCTTCGACAGCGAGGCGCAGGCACTGGCGCTCGCCAACGATACGCCGTTCGGCCTGGCTTCGGGCGTGTTCACCAGCAATCTCGGCAAGGCGCATCGCATGGCGCGTGACATCCATGCCGGTGTTGTCTGGGTCAACACCTATCGCGCCGTATCGCCGCTCGTTCCCTTTGGCGGTTACGGCCTGTCGGGTCTCGGCCGCGAAGGCGGGCTCGACGCCATCCGAGATTACACGCGCTCGAAATCCGTCTGGATCAAGACGTCGGACGAGCCGATCCCGGATCCCTTCGTCATGCGCTGAGAGCGTGGGGCGCAGGTGCACTGAGAAAAACAAGAACAGACCAACAGAGGAGAATATCATGAAACTGATCCTGACCGGCTTGCTGGCCGGACTGCTCGCCGCCACCGCTGCCAAGGCCGATGAAATGGCCTTCACAAGTTGGGGTGGCACCACGCAAGAGGCGCAGACGAAATCCTGGGCGGCCCTCTTCGAGGCCAGCTCCGGCATCAAGGTCCTGCAAGACGGACCAACCGACTACGGCAAGCTCAAGGCCATGGTCGATGCCGGCAACGTCACCTGGGATGTGGTCGACGTGGAGATGGACTTCGCCATCAAGGCCGCCAAGGACGGGCTGCTGGAGCCGATCGACTATGCGGTCGTACCCAAGGCCGATCTCGACCCGCGCTTCAGCAATGAGCATGCCGTCGGCAGCTTCTACTATTCCTTCGTGCTTGCTTGGAACAAGGGCGCCGTTCCGGGCGAACCGACCGGCTGGGCCGACATGTTCGACACCAAGAAATTTCCCGGCAAGCGGACCTTCTACAAATGGTCGGCCCCCGGCGTCATCGAGATCGCGCTGCTGGCCGACGGCGTGCCCGCGGACAAGCTCTATCCGCTCGACCTCGACCGGGCCTTCAAGAAACTCGACACCATCAAGTCCGATATCGTCTGGTGGAGCGGCGGTGCTGAATCGCAGCAGCTGATTGCCTCCGGCGAGGCCGCTTTCGGCCAGTTGTGGAACGGTCGCGTCTTCGCCCTGCAGCAGGATGGCACCGATGTCGGTGTTGCCTGGAACCAGAACCTCACCGCCGCCGACGTGCTCGTCGTGCCGAAGGGCGCCAAGAACAAGGGCAGCGCGATGAAGTTCCTCGCTGCCGCCACCAGCCCGACCGGCCAGGCGAAATTCGCCGAGGCGAGCGGCTATGCGCCGATCAATACCAAGGCCAAGGCTGAGATGCCCGCCGATGCCGTCAAAGCACTCCCCGATGCCCATGTTGAGGGACAGATCAACCTCGACATGAACTACTGGGCCGAGCATCGAGACGAGATCGCCACGCGCTGGTATGCCTGGCAGACCAAGTAACGCCGTTGCAGGTGACGGGCGCGCGGCTTGCGCGCCCCGTTTCGGGACAGGACCGCTCGATGCAAGGAATTTCTTTCAGACGCAGCTCAGTCGCCGGCCTGCCGGCCGGCAGCGGCAGCGCCTTGCCGGCTCTGCTGCTGGTTGGCCTGTTCTTCATCATGCCGGTGGTGGCCCTGCTGCTGCGCAGCGTAACCGATCCTGAACCGGGCCTGCAGAACTACGCGACCCTGTTCGGCAGCGGCACCTATGTGCGGGTGTTCCTCAACACTTTCCTGGTCGCATCGGTCGTAACCGCCGTCACCATCCTGATGGCCTTTCCCGTTGCCTGGATGCTGGCGATCATGCCGCCGGCCATGGGATCGATCGTCTTCGGCATCATCGTGCTGTCGATGTGGACCAACCTTCTCACCCGCACCTATGCATGGATGGTGCTGCTGCAGCGTACGGGGGTGATCAACCGGGCACTGATGGGGCTCGGCATCATCCACGAGCCGCTGCCGCTTATCAACAATCTGGCCGGGGTCACCATCGGCATGGTCTACATCATGCTGCCCTTCATGATCCTGCCGCTGGTGGGCACTTTGCGCGCCATCGACCCTATGACGCTGCGCGCCGCCGCCCTTTGCGGCGCAAGCCCGTTCGAGGCCTTCCGCCGCATCCTCTTGCCGCTGTCTCTTCCGGGCGTCGCCGCCGGCGGTCTGATGGTCTTCGTCATGTCGCTCGGCTACTTCGTCACGCCGGCCCTGCTCGGCGGCACATCGAACATGATGCTGGCAGAGATGATCGCCCAGACGGTGCAGTCGCTACTCAACTGGGGGCTCGGCAGTGCGGCCGCCTTCGTCCTGCTTGTCGTCACCATGGCGCTCTACGCGATCCAGCTTCGCCTGGTTGGTGCCAGGCGCGCCGGGGGAGGGATCTGACATGCTGCTCGACTATGAACGGCTCGGATGGCTGCGGGTGGCGCTTGTCGGCTTCACGGCGGCCGTCGCGGCATTCCTGCTGCTGCCGGTGGTCTTCATCGTGCTCCTGTCGTTCGGTTCGTCGCGCTGGCTGGCCTTTCCACCACCCGGCTGGACGCTGAGATGGTATCAGCAATTGCTGGGCGACCCGACCTGGATCGATGCCGCGCTGACCAGTGCCCGAATTGCCGCCATGGCCGCTATGCTGGCCGTCATAATCGGCCTGTTCGCCTCCTTCAGCCTGGTCAGGGGGGAGTTCCGCGGACGCCAGGTCCTGCGCGGATTGCTGTTGACGCCGATGGTGCTGCCGGTCGTCGTTTTCGCCATCGCCATCTATGCTTTCTTCCTGCGCATCGGCCTTGCCGGCACCACGGTCGGCTTCGTCATCGCCCACACCATCCTGGCGCTTCCTTTCGCCATCATCCCGATCACCGCGGCGCTCGAAGGTTTCGATAAATCCATCGAGGATGCAGCCATCGTCTGCGGCGCAAGTCCGTTTCAGGCGCGGCTGAGGATCACCTTGCCGTCGATCAGGATCGGCATCTTCTCGGCGGCGATCTTCTCGTTCCTGGCCTCGTGGGATGAGGTCGTGGTGGCGATCTTCATGGCAAGCCCGACCTTGCAGACCTTGCCGGTTAAGATCTGGGGCAGCCTGCGCGCAGACCTCAGCCCGGTCGTCGCCGCCGCCTCGAGCCTGCTGGTTGGCCTGACGTTTTGCCTGATGATTGTGACCGCACTCCTTCGCAGAAAATTATCCAGATGACCCGGTCCTTCCTGTCCATACGCGCGCTAAGAAAGACGTTCGGCGCCTTCGTCGCCGTCCACGACGTGACCATCGATGTGCCTAAAGGTGAATTCCTGACGTTCCTCGGCCCGTCCGGCTCCGGCAAGTCGACGACGCTCTACGCCATTGCCGGTTTCCAGGATCCGAGCTCAGGCGATGTGCTTTTGGAGGACATGTCGCTGCTTTCGGTGCCGTCGCACAAGCGCAACATCGGCATGGTGTTCCAGCGCTACACGCTGTTTCCGCATCTGAGCGTCGCCGAGAATGTCGCCTTTCCGCTGCGCGTGCGCCGCCGGCACGATGCTGAGATCAAGCGCAAGGTTGCCGACATGCTGGCGCTGGTGCGTCTCGAAAACTTCGCCGACCGCCATCCGGGCGCGCTATCTGGCGGCCAGCAGCAGCGCGTGGCGCTTGCCCGCGCGCTCGCCTACGACCCGCCGATCCTTTTGATGGACGAGCCGCT
>NZ_RZPQ01000340.1:0-6121 GCF_003999135.1 Mesorhizobium sp. M7A.F.Ca.CA.004.06.1.1
CCGATGTTGATACGGCCTTCACCGTCATCACGGAAATCGCGCGCGCAATGGATTGATCGGGCACAATCTGGTTTGCGTTCGTATTCACCTTGGCAATCACATGCATTTCATTAGCCGGCTTATGCCTTTTCATCGGTTTCGTTTTCGACTATAGACAAGAAAAACGAAAACGGGAGGTTGCCTATGTATCTGTCGCCGCGCCATGCCGAGATTATCCAGATGGCCAAGGATCATGGCCGCGTGCTGGTCGATGATCTGGCCACCCACTTCAATGTGACGCCGCAGACCATACGCAAGGACCTCAACGATTTGTGCGACCAGCGGCTGCTCTCGCGCATCCATGGCGGCGCGTTGTATCCCTCCGGCATCGAGAACATGGAATATGAGGCGAGACGCAAGATCGCCGCCGACGAGAAGGAGGCGATCGGCCGTGCGGCCGCCAGGCTGATCCCCGACAATGCCTCGCTGTTCATCAACATCGGCACCACGACCGAGTCGGTCAGCAAGGCGTTGCTCGATCACAACGGGCTCATGGTCATCACCAATAACATCAATGTTGCCAATAGGATGCGGATATATCCCTCGATCGAGGTGGTGATCGCCGGCGGGGTTGTGCGCGGTTCCGATGGCGGTGTGGTCGGCGAAGCGGCGGTCGACTTCATCAGGCAGTTCAAGGTCGACTATGCGGTGATCGGTGCATCCGCCATCGACCATGACGGCGCCTTGCTCGATTTCGATTTTCGCGAGGTCAAGGTGGCGCAGGCGATCATCGCCAATGCAAGGCATGTCATCCTGGTTTCCGACCAGACCAAATTCGAGCGAACCGCACCGGTGCGCATCGGCCATCTGTCGCAGGTCAACACCTTCATCACCGATCGTTGCGACATCCCGTCAGTGCGCAAGATCTGCCAGGAGGCCGAGGTTCAGTTGATCGAGACGTCGCTCGCCTAGGCGGTTTCTGCCCGATATCACGCGCTCGTGATATTTCGTTTGACATTCGTTATCATTTCGAAATAATTCCGACACGGTTTCGTAAAAGCCCAAAAATGGTGCAATGCGAAATCGTTGGAGGAATTGTGGACGCATCTCCGATCCGTGACATTTTCGTCATAGGTGGCGGCATCAATGGCTGCGGCATTGCCCGTGATGCCGTCGGTCGTGGCTTTTCCGTGTTTCTCGCCGAGATGAACGACCTAGCCAGCGGAACCTCCTCGGGTTCGACCAAATTGATCCATGGCGGCCTGCGCTACCTCGAATTCTACGAATTCCGCCTGGTGCGAGAGGCGCTGATGGAGCGCGAGGTTTTGTGGAAGAACGCGCCGCACATCATCTGGCCGATGCGGTTCGTGCTGCCCTATGCCAAAGGCCTGCGTCCGGCCTGGCTGATCAGGCTCGGTCTCTTCCTCTACGATCACATTGGCGGGCGCAAATTGCTGCCCGCGACCCGGACGCTGGACATGGCCAGGGATCCGGCCGGCAAGCCTTTGAAGCCGCTGTTCAAGAAGGCCTTCGAATATTCGGATGGCTGGGTCAATGATGCGCGACTGGTGGCGCTGAACGCGCGTGATGCCGCCGACCGCGGCGCCACGGTCCGCACCCGCACGAAAGTGACCGGCGCGCGCCGCGAAAACGGCCTGTGGGCAATCCAGATCGAGGACCTGCAGACCGGCGAGACCGAGGAGATCAAGGCGCGACTGCTGGTCAATGCCGCCGGCCCCTGGGTCGATCATGTGCTGTCCGGCGTCGTCGGGCTCAACGATGTGCACAATGTCCGCCTCGTGCAGGGCAGCCACATTGTCATCGCCAGGAAGTTCGACGATCCACGCGCCTATTTCTTCCAGAACAAGGATGGCCGCATCATCTTCGCCATTCCCTATGAGGAAGAGTTCACACTGATCGGCACCACCGACCAGGATTATCCCGGCGATCCGCATGACGTGAAGATCAGCGACACCGAGATCGATTACCTCTGCGCCGCGGCAAGCGAATATTTCGCCCAACCCGTCAAGCGCTCGGACATCGTCTGGACCTATTCGGCCGTCCGTCCGCTCTATGATGACGGAGCCTCCAAGGCGCAGGAAGCGACGCGGGACTATGTGCTCAAGGCCGATGGCGGCGACGGCGCCGCCCCAATTGTCAATGCTTTTGGCGGCAAGATCACCACCTATCGCCGGCTGTCGGAATCGATGCTGGAAAAGATCGAGAGTTTTCTCGGCAAACGCGGCAAGCCGTGGACGGCAAACGCGCCGCTGCCGGGCGGCGATTTCCCGGCCACCGGTTTCGATGCCGAAGTGGCGAAATTGAAAACCGCTTATCCATTCCTCGACGCGCGCCTGGCTCGCCGGTTGACCCGGCTCTATGGAACCCGCGCGAGGATGCTGCTGGGGCTGGCCAAATCGAACGTCGATCTCGGCCGCAACTTCGGCGCCGATCTCTACGAGGCCGAGGTGCGCTATCTCGTTCAAAACGAATGGGCCGTCACATCAGAAGATGTATTGTGGCGCCGGACCAAGCGCGGTCTGCATCTCAGCCGCGAGCAGGTGGCGGCGCTCGATGAGTTCATGCGCGGCATAAGCCGGCGCCATGTCGCGGCTGCCGAATGAAGAGGGGTTTGAGCTGATGCGGAAGGCCTGGGAGGAGGCGTCATGCTGGAACTGAGAAACGTCACCAAGGCGGTCGGCGCGGTCGAGCATATAAGCGACGTGTCGCTGACGCTCCAGCACGGCTCGCTCAACGTCCTGCTCGGACCTACGCTTTCCGGCAAGACAAGCCTGATGCGGCTGATGGCCGGCCTGGACGTGCCGACCTCCGGTTCGATCTGGTTCGACGGCCAGAATGTCACCGGTGTGCCGGTGCAGAAGCGCAAGATCGCCATGGTCTACCAACAGTTCATCAACTATCCGGCGATGACCGTTTATGAGAACATTGCTTCGCCGCTGCGGGTGGCCGGCATCGAGCAGGCCAGGATCGACAGCCAGGTGCGTGAAGCCGCGGCTCTTCTCAAGCTGACGCCCTATCTCGACCGCACGCCGCTCAGCCTGTCCGGTGGCCAGCAGCAGCGCACCGCGCTGGCGCGCGCCATCGTCAAGAACGCAAGCCTGGTCCTGCTCGACGAACCGCTCGCCAATCTCGACTACAAATTGCGCGAGGAACTGCGCGCCGAATTGCCCAGGATATTCGCCGCCGCCGGCACCATCTTCGTCTACGCCACGACCGAGCCGCACGAGGCGCTGCTGCTCGGCGGCAACACGGCGACGCTTTCGCAAGGCAAGATCACCCAGTTCGGACCGACCATCGAGGTGTTCCGCAAGCCGGTAGATCTGGTGACAGCCAGGACATTTTCCGATCCACCGCTCAATACTATAGTGCTTGCCAAGAAGGGCCGGGATTTCCTGCTCGAGGGCGGCGTGAACCTGCCGGTGCCGGCCGAGCTCTCCGGCATTGCCGATGCCATGTACACGATCGGTTTTCAGCCGCACCACCTGTCGCTCGAGCGGCCCAATGCGGCGGCCGTACCGGTGCGCGCCAAGGTGACGATCACCGAGATCACCGGATCGGAGAGCTTCATCCATCTCGATTTCGCCGATGCGCGCTGGGTCATGCTGACCCATGGTATCAGGCATTTCGAGCCGGACGAGGTGGTCGAGGTGTTCATCGATCCGCGCCACATCATGGTTTTCGACGAGCACGGCAGCGCCGTGACTGCGCCGAAGCTGGCGGCTTGAGGGCAAGAGATGGCACGCATCGACGTCAACCATGTCAGGCATTCCTACCTGCCGAACCCGCAGAAGGATGCCGATTTCGCGCTGCGGGAAGTGCATCATGTCTTCGAGGACGGCGGCGCCTATGCGCTGCTCGGGCCCTCCGGTTGCGGCAAGACCACGCTGCTCAACATCATTTCGGGATTGTTGCACCCCTCGCACGGCCAGTTGCTGTTCAACGGCAAGGACGTGACCAATTTGTCGACGCAGGAGCGCAACATCGCGCAGGTGTTCCAGTTCCCGGTCATTTACGACACCATGACCGTCTACGACAATCTGGCCTTCCCGCTGCGCAACCGCGGTGTGCCGGAAGCCGATGTCGACCGCAAGGTTCGCGAGACGCTGGAGATGATCGATCTGGCGTCGTGGGCGAAGAAGAAGGCGAGGGGCCTGACCGCCGACCAGAAGCAGAAGATCTCGCTCGGCCGCGGGCTGGTGCGCTCCGACGTCAACGCCATCCTGTTCGACGAGCCGCTGACCGTCATCGATCCGCACATGAAGTGGGTGCTGCGCTCGCAGCTGAAGCAGTTGCACCGCCGCTTTGGCTACACCATGGTCTATGTGACCCACGACCAGACCGAGGCGCTGACCTTCGCCGAGCAGGTCGTGGTCATGTATGATGGCGGCATCGTGCAGATCGGCACACCGGCCGAATTGTTCGAACGCCCGCGCCATACCTTCGTCGGTTATTTCATAGGCTCGCCAGGCATGAACGTCATGCCGGTGGCGATCGACGGCAAGACGGCGACGCTCGGCTCGCAGCGCATCGAACTGCCGGGCGCACCCAAGGCAGCCAGCGGCGCCGTCGAGCTCGGCATCCGTCCCGAATATGTCCGGCTCGGCCGCGAAGGCATGACCGTGCAGGTCAGCAAGGTCGAGGATCTCGGTCGCCACAAGGTGGTGCGCGCCAAGCTCGAAGGCCGCGATATCTCTGCCGTGATCGGTGAGGACGAGACCCTGCCTGCCGATCCGAAGGTGCGGTTCGACCCGGCCGGCATCAACATCTATGCCGATTCCTGGCGTGTCGAGATGGAGGCCTAGATGGAGAAGACCTGGAACAACAAGGCCTGGTTCATGGTGCTGCCGGTCCTCCTGCTGGTGGCGTTCTCGGCGGTGATCCCGCTGATGACGGTGGTCAACTATTCGGTGCAGGACACGTTCGGAAACAACGTCTTCTTCTGGAACGGCTCGGACTGGTACACCGAAATCCTGGAGTCGGAACGCTTCTGGCTGTCGATGGTCCGCAACCTGATCTTTTCCGCAACCATCCTCGCCATCGAGATCCCGCTCGGCATCTTCATCGCTCTCAACATGCCCAAGAAAGGCTGGGGCGTGCCGGTCTGCCTGGTTCTGATGGCTCTGCCGCTGCTGATCCCGTGGAACGTCGTCGGCACGATTTGGCAGGTGTTCGGCCGCATCGACATTGGCCTGCTCGGCTACACGCTGTCGTCGCTCGGCTTCGACTACAACTACGTCAACGATCCGACCGACGCCTGGGTGACGGTCATCCTGATGGACGTCTGGCACTGGACAAGCCTCGTCGTTCTGCTTTGCTACGCCGGACTGGTCTCGATCCCCGATGCCTTCTACCAGGCGGCCAAGATCGACGGCGCCTCACGCTGGGCAGTGTTCCGCTACATCCAGCTGCCGAAGATGAACCGCGTGCTTCTGATCGCGGTGCTGCTGCGCTTCATGGACTCATTCATGATCTACACCGAGCCGTTCGTCGTCACGGGCGGAGGCCCAGGCAATTCGACGACGTTCCTGTCGATAGACCTGGTCAAGATTGCCATCGGCCAGTTCGATCTCGGGCCGGCGGCGGCCATGTCGATCATCTACTTCCTGATCATCCTTTTGCTGTCATGGGTGTTCTACACCGTCATGACCAATGTCGATGCGGAGCGCTGAGATGAGCGGCGCCAACGAAGGAACGACGAGGCAGGACCGGGTGCGTGAGACGGCCGTTTCGGACGGGCTCGCCAGCACATTGTCGCAGGACCAGCTTGCGCGGCTGATGCGCCGGCGCGGCGAAGAATCCCGGTTCTGGTGGTTGGTGCCGACGATCTACATCATCTTTCTGATGCTGCCGATCTACTGGCTGGTCAATATGAGCTTCAAGACCAATCAGGAGATCCTGGGCGCCTTTTCGCTGTGGCCGAAGAGCCCGACCCTGGCCAACTACATCGTGATTTTCACCGACCCGTCCTGGTACAAGGGCTACATCAATTCGATCATCTATGTCGTCATGAACATGGTGATCTCGGTTTCGGTGGCGCTGCCGGCTGCCTACGCTTTCTCGCGCTACCGGTTCCTCGGCGACAAGCACCTCTTCTTCTGGCTATTGACCAACCGCATGGCGC
>NZ_RZPQ01000341.1:0-6118 GCF_003999135.1 Mesorhizobium sp. M7A.F.Ca.CA.004.06.1.1
GGCCGGAATTCCGTGACGACACGCATTATCTGGCGCCGGTTCTATCGGCCAGACGCTGGTCAAGCGGTCGCTGGAACTGGGAGCCGAGGCGGTGCTGGTCGCCGACAACTCCGAGTTCGGCATCTTCCAGCTGAGCCAGTATGTTGACGAGAAGGACCATGACCGACTCAAGGTCCGCATCGTCGATGTCTCCGACCGGCGCCAGATAATGCGTGTCGTCACGGAATTCCGGCCGGACATCATCTTTCACGCCGCGGCGCTCAAGCACGTGCCGCTGCTCGAGGAGAACTGGGATTCGGCCATTCAAACCAACATTTTCGGAACGCTCGTCTGCGCCGAGGTTGCCGCCAAGTGCGGGGTTGCGCAATTTGTCCTGATATCGAGCGACAAGGCGGTGGATCCCTCATCGGTGCTTGGCATGACGAAGCGGGCCGCCGAACAGATCATCAGTGCCTTGCACGGCACGCCGGCAGGCGAGACGGGCGGGCGCCTCCCGGCCACCAAGTTCATTGCAGTGCGGTTCGGCAATGTCTTCGGCAGCAATGGTTCGGTGGCGACCATATTCCAGGCGCAGATCGAGGCTGGGGGGCCCGTCACCATCACCGACCGGCGCATGACGCGCTATTTCATGACCGTGGCCGAAGCCGTCGATCTCGTCATCATGTCGGCGGCCGATGCCGGGTCGCGGCAGAGCGGAGACGATTATGCCGTCTATATGCTCGACATGGGCAAGCCGGTGCCGATCCTTGAAGTGGCCGAAACGATGATCCGCTTGTCCGGAAAGAGCCCATACAAGGACATCGCGATCCGGTTCACGGGCATCAGGCCGGGCGAAAAACTTCACGAAACGCTGCATGGCGAAGACGAGGAACTCGTCGAACTCGGCATCTCGAAGGTTTTCGGTCTCAGCACGGACGTCGTGGAATGGTCGGATGTCCAGGTCGCGCTCTCGGCCCTGCAGCAGTCGGCGAAAAATCAGGACAAGGCTGCCGCGCTCGCCGCATTGGCAGGTCTCGACCGCGCCAAGAAGGCCAGGGCAAGTGCACGTCAAGACGCGATCCCGAAAACGGCGGGGCAGGCGAGCTAGGCCCGGTTCAGAATTCAGAAAGCGATCTTGCTCGTGAGCAAAGATGATCTGCGCATCGCGGTCCTGATGGGCACGAAAGACGGCGCCGCCTTCATCGAGGAGCAGCTGCAGTCCCTGCTCGAGCAGTCGCACCCTCTGGTCGACTTGTGGATTTCAGACGATGGCTCCACCGATGGCACGACCGCCATCATCGAGACATGGAAATCCCGCTGGCGGCCCAAGGGGCGGATGACGCTGGTAGAGGGGCCGCGGCAAGGCTTCGCCGCCAATTTCCGCTCCATGATCGTCGACCGACGCATCGAGGCGGACTGCTATGCCTTCTGCGACCAGGACGATATCTGGGAGCCCGACAGGCTGGAGAGCGCTATCAGCTGGATGCGGACCCAAGATGCGAAAACCCCGCTGATGTTTTGTTCGCGAACCGCAACCATGACGGAAACAGGAAGCCTTGTCGGCCATTCGCCGCTGTTTGCCCGGCCGCCATCCTTTCGCAACGCGCTTGTGCAAAGCATCGCCGGCGGCAACACAATCCTGCTCAACGCCGCGGCACGCGACCTGCTGGCCAGGGCCTCCACGCGGACCGGGTTCGTCAGCCATGACTGGTGGGCCTATCTCATCGTGACCGCCGCCGGCGGCATCGTCCGCTACGATCCGCAGCCGCTGGTGCGCTACCGGCAGCACGCGGCGAACCTGGTCGGCGCCAACGTGTCCTGGAAAGCAAGGTTCTCCCGGCTTGGCCGCCTGTTCAAGGGGGAATTCGCCGGCTGGACGGACCTCAACCTCGACGGTCTCGCCGTCAATCGCGATCTCCTGACCGAGGACGCGACGGCGTGCCTCGACCTTTTCATCCGCGGGCGCAACGGTGGCCTTTCCCGCCGCTTGGCAGGCTTGCGCCAAAGCGGCGTCTATCGGCAGACCGTTTCCGGAAACATTGGGCTCTATCTCGCCTTCATCCTGGGGCGCATCTGAACATTGCGACGGCTGCGTGGCGCGCTTGGTCAAGAGATCGGCTCATGCTACGTCGACCGGATTGACGGCATTGGCCTGCGGCGTTGCCTCGGGACTTCGGCAGGGAGCACTATCGGCCGTTCATGAAGGCAGCCAAGCAAATCTTCGATATTGCCGGTGCGGCTCTGCTGCTGGTGGCGACATCTCCTGTCTTGGCGCTCACCGTCCTTGCCGTTCGAGCATCGTCGCCGGGCCCGGCTATTTTTTCACAGGTGCGGGTCGGCCGTGACGGTCGGCTTTTTCGCTGCCACAAGTTGCGCACCATGTATGTCGGGACGCCGTCACTACCCTCGCATGAGGCGCCGGCGGATTCCGTGACATCGGTCGGGAAGGTCCTACGGAAGTTCAAGCTCGACGAGCTGCCGCAATTCTGGAATGTCCTGAAGGGCGAAATGAGCCTGGTCGGGCCGCGCCCCTGCCTGCCGACCCAAACCGAGTTGATCGAGTGTCGCAGGCGGCTGGGGGTTTTGGCGGCGCTGCCGGGCATAACCGGCCTGGCCCAGATCAGGGGCATCGACATGTCGAACCCGGAGCTTTTGGCCGAAACGGATGCTGCCTACCTCCGCACTGCGTCGTTCTGGCTCGACCTTCGGATCCTGTTTGGAACGCTCTACCGCAGACCATGATCCCAAAAAGTGGAAGCCGGTTTTTGGAAAAGATCATGGTCAAGCAAGAAAGTCAGGATCTACCGAGCCGCGCCAGCTCGACCAGCCGCTCGAGCGTGCCGGCTTCAGGCGTCCACCCCTGCGATACCAGCAGGGCGGGGTCGCATATCTGTGTCGCGGTCAGGCTGTCCCAGAACGCCCGCCTGCCGAGCGCGGCCACGACCGGCCGTATCAGACCGGCCGGCACAGCCATCAGGCGCACAGGCCGCCCCAAACCTCTGCGAAAGGCGGCGATGATGGCCTCGGCGGCGACCGGCGGCACATCGGCGCCGACATAGATCGGGCGAAGCGGTCCGGAATGGCTGAGCAGGTGCGACACTGCTCGCACCGCGGCCTCGGAAGACATCAGCGAGCGGATTCCGGTCAAGGCACCCGTCGGCAGCGGCAGCGGCGTATCGGCAAGGCGCATCAGCGTTGCCAGATTCCCCCTCATGCCGCTTCCATAAACCGGAGGCAGGCGCAACACGGCGGCGTCCGAGCGGCCGTGTAACGCGTAGGCGTCCAAAACCTTGATCTCGCCTTCGCGCTTCGAGCGTCCATAGGCGCATTGTGGGGCAGGAAGCGTGTCCTCGTCGATCGTTGCGCTGACATGCGCGCCGATCACCGCTCGGATCGAGGAGAGATGGATGAAACGTCCGCTTATCTGGGCGGCCGCGGCATGCGCCAGCCTTGCGCTCAGTTCCACATTGGCCGCCTGGTAATCGGCTTCGGTTGCATTTCCCTGATCATTGTTGAGGCCGGCGCAATGGACGACGTCAGTAATATGCCGGGTCAGTTCCAGGAAGGCGGCGGCCGGCGCATCGAAGCCGGGCATCGGCACAGTCTCGTTCTCCGAACCAAGCCTCTCGGGATGGCGGGAGGCGAGGCGAAGCTCGGCACCGGCTTCGCGAAGGTGGCGCACGACAAGGCGCCCGATGAAACCTGTCGCGCCCGTGACCAGAACCTTCATGGCCTTACCCGAAACAGCTCTCTGGTGACTGATGGAAGTGCTCGCTCTTCCATCACTGGTGCAAGTGCCTGCTCTTCCAACAAAGGAACATGGCGTCCGGAGGCGAGATATGTTCCGCTCACCATGAAGACCATCAGCACCGAGTCCAGAATGTCATGGCCGATCAGGATGCCTGTCATTCCGGCCGTCAGATAGGTGATCACCACGACAACAATCATGGTCGCGCCGAACCGCTCGCTCGGATCGTTGCTGTTTCGCAAGACCCGGGCGGCATTTCCGGCGGCAACGATAAAGATCGCCGCCAGCGTCACGGCACCCAGAATTCCCGCTTGCACCAAGGCGGTCAGGAAGCCGTTGTGAAAATGGTTGAAGCCTGTGTCCATCGCGAACTGCTCATGAAAGCCCTGCTTGATCAGATGCTGGGTTGCACCCACACCGTGCCCGAACAGTGGCATGTCATGGAATGCTTTGAGGCCGATCTCCCAAAGCGCAACACGTATTCCCAACGAGGTGTCGTAATTGCCGCCAGCCCCAAGCGCACCCCAATCGGAGCGCAAAAAGTCGACCCGCCCGGATATCGCCTGGAAGCTGGAAGCGGCGATCACGACGCCGACCGCTGCCAGCAGCAGCAGCAGGCGAACGGCATTCCTGCCTCTGAGCCTGTGCCGGTTGATCAGCATGACGGCGATGCCGGCGATCAGCAGTGCCAGCCAGACGATACGCGAGCCGGAATAGATGACGGCGATCGTCCCGGCCAGTGCCGCGTAGAAGAGTGGGGTCCGGGCTTGCTCAACACCGGACAAGGCGCCAGCCACACACATCACCACGGCAAGGCACACCACGGTTGCGAAGACGATCGGATTTCCGGCTCCCCCCTCGGCCCTGACGCCAATCCAATATTGCTGGATGACGGCCATGAGCAGCGCGGCAAAACAGGCGGCCATGCTGGAAAGCACGATGATGCGGGTAAGCGTGGTTTTCTGCGTGATGCTCCAGGTCGAATAGGACACGGGAAAAAACAGGAAGGTGACGAGCGGGATAAGATGTGGCGCATCACGGGCGAACGAATTGTTGACGATGGAAGCCAGGAGATTGGAGGCGCAGTAGGCATAGATCGCGACCGTCAACCAGATCATGGGCCGGTCGGCGTTGAAGCGCCTTTTCCGTAAAGCAATCAGCAGGGCTGACGAAAGGCCTCCGCCAGCGAATACAAAGCTGACCACCGATCCCAGTACCGGTGGAAAAAAGAAGCAAAGGACGGAGAAGTAGTTGTTGATCCGCGAAGGCGTGAATTGCTGTCTCAGGGGTGAAAGCCGGGTCAATTTTCGGGCTCGCTGTCTTCGGCAAGTTTCATGCGGCGGATCTTGTTTAGCGAAGTTGAATACGCTCGCCTCGAAATTGCCCATGATGCACTTGCCCACTTCCCGAGGCTGGTATAGCGGCTGCCCCCCATTTTCGATAGTGTATAGGGCAGATTGCCACCGAAAAGCGGCGGCAGGCGCGGGCCGACCAGAGGAAGTCCCTTGAAAGCCGCAGCTGATCCATTCAAGCAATATTTTCCCCGCGTTTTCTGGGCCGTTGAGCTTGCAGGCAGGAATTTCCGGATTTGCCGGCATCTGTGGAAAATTCATTCTCGAACCATGTGCGGCCGGGTCAGTACAGCATTGTTCTTGATAATGGCGATCTGCTAGAACGCCGGCACGAGAAGATTGTCCAGAAACAAGGCTCGAACCGGGTGCGAAGAGCTCGATGATTTGAGGCAAGGTCTTCTGTTGGAAGATACGAAAGAACGCCCACGGCCCATGACAACAGCGCTTACGCATCTTCAACGGCTTGAAGCCGAGTCCATCCATATATTCCGTGAGGTTGCGGCCGCTTTTGCCAAGCCGGTCATGCTCTATTCGGTTGGCAAGGATTCATCCGTGTTGATGCATCTGGCGATGAAGGCGTTTTATCCCGCCAAGCCGCCGTTCCCCTTTCTTCACGTCGACACGACGTGGAAGTTCCGCGAGATGATCGCCTTTCGCGATCAGATGGCGCAGAAACTCGGCTTCGATCTCCTGGTTCATGTCAATGAAGACGGCGTGCGCGACAACATCAATCCCTTCGACCATGGTTCGAACACCCACACCCATGTCATGAAGACCGTGGCGCTGCGCCAGGCGCTCGACAAATACGGTTTCGATGCGGCCTTTGGCGGCGCTCGTCGCGACGAGGAGAAATCGCGCGCCAAGGAGCGCATCTTTTCCTTCCGCAACGCCCAGCATGTGTGGGATCCGAAGAACCAGCGCCCCGAAATGTGGAAGATATTCAACACCCGCATCGCATCGGGTGAATCGATCCGCGTCTTTCCGCTGTCGAACTGGACCGAACTCGATATCTGGCAGTACATCCTGCAGGAAAGTATCC
>NZ_RZPQ01000342.1:0-6090 GCF_003999135.1 Mesorhizobium sp. M7A.F.Ca.CA.004.06.1.1
CGCTGGACCTTTGTCTGGCGCACGATCAGTCGCAAAACCGGAAACCACTTTTGCTGATCGCGCTTGGATGCTAAACGCCCGCGTTCATGCACACCCGAGCCACGCTGGCCGGACGCTTTCGGGAAAGAAAAAATGCCTGCCTTCAAATCGGATTTCCTGCGCACGATGAGCGAGCGCGGTTTCATCCACCAGACTTCGGATGATGCCGGTCTCGACACTATCTTCGCCAAGGAAACGGTGACGGCCTATATCGGCTTCGACGCCACCGCCAAGAGCCTGCACGCCGGCTCGCTGATCCAGATCATGATGCTGCACTGGCTTCAGCAGACCGGTCACCGGCCGATCGCGCTGATGGGCGGCGGCACCTCGATGATCGGCGACCCGTCCTTCAAGGACGAGGCGCGCAAGCTTTTGACCCCGCAGGACATCGAAGACAATCTGGCTGGCATCCGCCGCAACTTCATGCCCTACCTCAAATTCGGCAGCGGTCCGAACGACGCCATCATGGTCAACAACGCCGACTGGCTGATGGAGATCAACTACGTCAATTTCCTGCGCGATGTCGGCCGTCACTTTTCCGTCAACCGCATGCTGGCGTTCGATTCCGTCAAGCTGCGGCTCGATCGCGAGCAGTCGCTGTCGTTCCTCGAATTCAACTACATGATCCTGCAGGCCTATGATTTCGTCGAACTCTACAAGCGTCTCGGCTGCCGCCTGCAGATGGGCGGCTCCGACCAATGGGGCAACATCATCAACGGTATCGATCTCGGCCGCCGCATGGAGGACGCGCAGCTCTATGCGCTGACCACGCCGCTGCTCACCACCTCGTCGGGCGCCAAGATGGGCAAGTCGGCTTCGGGCGCGGTCTGGCTCGATGCGGAGATGCTGAGCCCCTACGAATTCTGGCAGTACTGGCGCAACACCGAGGATGCCGACGTCGCGCGCTTCCTGAAGCTCTACACGACGCTGCCGCTGGACGAGGTGGCGCGACTCGAACGGCTCGGCGGATCCGAGATCAATGAGGCCAAGAAGATCCTCGCCACCGAGATCACCGCCCTGCTGCATGGCCGTGCAGCCGCCGAGCAAGCCAGCGATACGGCGCGCAAGACGTTCGAGGAAGGCGCGCTCGCGGAGTCGCTGCCGACCGTCGAGGTCGACAAAACGGCGCTTGAAACCGGCGTCGGTATCCTGTCGCTGCTGGTCACCGCCGGACTGGCGGCGTCGAACGGCGAAGCGCGGCGGCATGTGCAGGGCGGTGCCGTGCGCCTGAACGACGAGCCGGTGAGCGACGAGCGCCGCCTGGTGACTCCTCAGGATTTGAGTCCGGAAAACGTCGTAAAGCTTTCTCTGGGAAAGAAAAAACACATTCTGGTACGGCCTACCTGATCCGCACGGTGGGACCGAGCCAACCGCTTGTCAGGATCAGCGTTTGACGGCTCCGTCTTGGGCGCATAAATTGCGTTGAATGCATCGTCCATGCGCCGGGGGGCCGCCTGTGAAGATCAATCCACGCAAGCATAACGCACGAGCACGCCCAGGCGATGCGTCCGCTCCCGCCGCCAGCTATGGTTTGCGGAGCACCGACCTTGCCTGAGATCACGCTCGACGACTTCAACAGCCTTATCCACACGGTCTACGAGGCAGGCATCAACCCGCACAAATGGTCCGCGTTCGTCGGGGACCTGTCAGGCCATCTGGACGACACGCTCATTTGCCTGCATGCGCATGATACCGTCGCGCGAGCAAGCCTGGGCTTGCTTGCGTCCGGGGCTGCGCCGGAATTTATTGATTCCTATGTGCGAGACTATGCGACGATCAACGTCTGGGCGAACGGAATGGCTATCGCCCCGATCGGCAAGCTTGTTCAATCGGAAGAAATATACGACCCGGACAAACTTCTCAAAACCGAGTTCTACAATGACTGTCTGCGTAGCCAGAGTCTGGTGTCCGCGAGCGCCGTTGCGCTGCATCGCTCATCGGACAGGATGCTCTTCCTTTCGGGCAATATTCGCCTGCGCAACCATGATCTCGTGCGGGCGCGGGTAAACAGGACGTTTGACCTGCTTGGGCCGCATATCACCCGCTCGTTCGAGTTGATGCGGCACATCCCGCACCAGGTGGAGGGAGAAGACTATCGCGCCACTCTTGAGACATCGACCGACGCTGTGCTGTTCATCGACAGAGCCGGGCGTATCACCCACTGCAACCGTGCCGGAACGGCGATGCGCAAGGACGCGTCTTTCCTCGCCGTCGACCGCGACGGGCACCTGCACCTCAAGGATCCGAGGGCCGATACGACCCTGCGGATTGCCCTGGCCGCGATAGCGAGAGCGGATTTTCCCGCAATTCCAGGCAGCTTCCCCGTTCGTCGGGCGGCCGGTTCGCCGATGCGCGCGATGATCGTGCCGCTCGCCCACAGAACCACGCAAACAATGTTCGATCAGATTTTCGAGGACCTTCCGATTGCAATGCTGGTCCTGCGCAACCAGCCGACGCCGCAGCCTTCCGTCGCTGCATTGCCCGGCTATGGGCTGACACCGGCTGAATCGGAGCTGGCCGTGGCCATCGCCCAAGGCATCTCGCTGCGCGACCATGCGGACAGCCGCGACGTCAGCATTCACACGGTCAGGGCGCAGTTGAAGTCCGTCTTTGCCAAGACCGAGACCCGTCGCCAAAGCCAGCTCGCCGCCCTGATCCTGCGCCACTAGAGCGACAGGCACCGCCGCCTCGAAGCAAGCTCTAGCTAAGACTTTGATTTTCAGGCCGTTCCTGCGGCCGCATAGCCCAAATGGGTGATGCGAGGAATCCGTCCACCGAGCATAAGTCGTCGAAACAGGCGATCTGACCAACGTTGCAACGTTGGCTCTGGGGAAGCCCGACGCAGGCTTGGGGACGAAAATGAGAACAGGCAAGATGATGGCGGCGGCCGTGGCCTGGATCGCGGGAGCCTTCCCGACCGGCGCTCAGGAGCAAACGCCGGAGCCCTCGCAGAAATCGGTCCGCCTGGTCGTAAACGGGCAGGTTTCGGAAGACGACAACCAGCAGCGGCTGAATGCCAGGATCGTCGCTGCATTCTCCGACCTTCCGGTAGCCTTCGGCATGGCCGCGGAGAAGGGAAACGGCGTCGCGCGGCTGATGGTTGGCGGTGCGGCGAACCTGGGCGAACTGCTCGCCGTGCAGGTTACCGGACAATTCGTCCGCGAGGATGCCGATCAGCTGTTCGGCCTGACGACAGACAAGAGTGTCGAAACCTGGAGCCTTGCCAGCTCGCTCGACCTGCGCCTGAGCGCGGCGACCACGGTTTCTCTCGGTGTCGATGGCTGGAACAGCCCGTCCGCCATTTTGATTGACGAGCCCTTCGCGAAGACGCGCTTCGACGGCGCGAGCGGCGTTCGGGTTGCGCCCGGCTTCGAAACCTATCTCGATCCGACCCTGAGATTAGGCGCCAGGATCGGCTACGAGCGTGCCATCGACAATGGCGATGACGGGCTGTTCGCAAAGGTTGATTTCAGCAAGGCGTTCGGCAAGACCTCGATCGAGGGAACGGCCTGGACCTCGCCCAATTTCGGCGCGGGCGCGCAGATCGGATTGGGCTATGCCTTCGACAACGACATGACGGCAAGCGTCTACGCCGGCTATCGTGACGGGATGACGCAAGGCGCCTATCTGGGCGCGAAACTGTCGATGGATTTTGGACCGCACGCTTCGCAGGAAAGCGGTGGCCTCATCAACCGCCTCGACCGCCAGATGCAATATGCTGAAATGACGATGCCGGGCGTTCCCAAGACGGCCCGCGCGGCGGTTTCCACCGAGATCAATTCCCCGTTCAAGACTGTGTTCGACGTGCCATGCCAGAGTGTCGAGCCAACGCCCGGATGCACGTTCTTCATGGCGAACGGAAACCGGATCACCCTTGCGGACGATCCTCACTACAACAGATACGGCAACGGCTCCGACGATCTCGGATATGTCAGGTTCGACAGCGTCGGCAACGCCGCCGTGTACAACAATCTTGGCCAATACCAATATTCGTCATCGGCGAGCGCCTTCGAAGGGTTTGTCGGCGGAACGACCATCGGCGTCGGCACTACGGGTTTCTACTGGGAGAACGTTGCCAGCGGCACATACTGGCTCGGCAAGAACGGTATCCTGTACTCGGCTAATTCCGGCTCAAGCAACTTCCAACAGGCAATCAACTGACCATCCCCGCCGCCTTGCGGTGCCGAAGCGACGGACCGGTTGATTTGACACTTTGCGCGCGGCGACCATGATCCGCGCCACTCACCTATACTCAAAAATCGACCTGAATATTCCGGGCGCGATCACCGACAGCGGATTGATGTCCAGCAGCGGCTTGTTGGCATTGCCTTTGAGCCGGTAGGTGACGCCGATCAGGCCACGGTCACGGCCATTGCCGAGCAGCGCGCCAACGATGGGCAATTCGCCGAAGATGCGATTGAGGCCATAGACCGGCATGAATGTGCCGGTCATGTCCATGTTGTTGTCCTGGTCGTAGAGCGTGCCCTGGAACGTCGTGCCGATGCGCGGTCCGCGCAGCACGCCATTGGCCAGTTTCAGATAGCCGCTGCCCTTGTCGATCTCGGCGTAACCGCGTTCGAACTTCACCCGCGACGTATCCAGCTTGCCTTTGACCGCCTGATTGAGGCTGCGGTTGTCGCCGGCCGGCGTGGTCGAGACGATGGAGGCCAATTTCGGTTCGTTGACCACGAAAAAGTTGCTGGTGTCGACCTTGCCCCTCAGCGATCCGTCGCTCGGCCCCGCAAGCGCCAGGGTGATCGTTCCGCCTTCCATATGCTCGTAGATATTGAGGAATCTCAGGATGGCGCCGGCGTCCGCGGACTGCATGTTGAGCGCGCGCCGGCCGGCGCCGGTGGTGTTGCTGATCGATATGGCGGCGCCCGAACTTGCCGTGGCGCTGACCTTCAGCCCGTTCACCCGCGAACCGGCAGCACTGTAGTCGAGCTTCAGATTGGACAATTGCTCGTCGTGGAAACCGGTCAGCCGGTCGACATCGGCGCTGACGGAAATGGCATCGGAACCGGTGGTCTTGGTAGCCGTGTCGACGTCCGAGGTGAACTGCTTGATCAGCGAGCGGGCATCGAGCGCGTTGCCCGATATCTCGACCGCATAGCCCTTGCCGGACCGCTTCACCGACACGGCAACGTCGTCGCCCCTGTTCAAGGTGACCTTGCTGAACCGCGCCGACGACAAGGCGCCATTGACCAGCACGATGCTGCCGTCGACGGAGAACGTCTTTCCGTCAAGGTCGAAATCGGACAGCGTCGTGGTGTCGCCGGACTTGGTCATGACGAAGGTGACATTGGCAGGAACCCCTGCCCCCTTGCCCCAGCCGGCCCAGGGAATGTCCAGCCTGGCGTTGGTCAGATCGGCCGAGACGTTCTGGTCGCCGCCGCCGTTCTTGTCGATCGCCACCTTCACCGTTCCGGCAAGCAGCGGCTTCAGGCCGGGCATGGCGGCGGCGCGGATCTTGTCGTCAAGCACCAGAGCCACCTTGCGGCTGCGCGCCGGCCCGTCATCCCTGAGCGGCTCGACCAGATCGAGTTCGGCCGGAATGCCGTTCAGCAATGCCTTGGCGGAGATCACCGCCTTCTCCGGATCGACCGTGATCGAACCGTCGGCATCCGTCACGATCTGGCCCTCGAAAGGCTTGGCCAAGGACATGCCGCTATAGTCGAGCGACACCAGCCAATCGAGCTTCGAGGAGTCGACACCGGACTGCAGCGGAATATCCGCCTTGACGTGGCCGGTGACGCTGCCCGACAGGTCTTCCGGCAGGATGCCGACATGGCGCATGGCGTTGATCGGCTCGTAGGATGCGAGTTCGGCTACGGCCGACGCTTCGCCGTCGACGTCGATATCGAGCGCGCCGACGACCGGCGGGCGGTTGGCCGCCTTGACCGTAAGCGTGCCGTTGCTGGCCGAAACGGTGAGGCCGATGGGCATGTAGACGGTGCCCGAGGATAGCGAGATATCGACATCGTTGCCGTGGAAACCGACGAAGCCGACCGCGTAGCGTATCGGCGGAATGCGGCCGGCGGTGTAGAAGCG
>NZ_RZPQ01000343.1:0-6086 GCF_003999135.1 Mesorhizobium sp. M7A.F.Ca.CA.004.06.1.1
CGCCCTCTCAGGGGCAAAGCCGCAGCCGACGATCCTGTCCCCCTGCACCGCCACGAAGCCGGTCTCCAGCCGCGCCTTGTCGCTCAGGGTGTCGGCGGTCAGATGGTGGGCCGAGGAGGGCGGGTCGACAACGCCGTCCATCGAAGCGAAAGCGCGCATGATCAATGCGAGCACATCGTCCCAACGGTCGAAATCGGTCGGGATCCGCGTGATGGAGACAGCTTCGTTCCGGTCCAAGAATTCAGCTTCTCTTGTAGCGGATGGTGTCGAAGCGCGCCGCCAGCGCATCATAGAGCAGCAGCCGGCCGACCAGCGGCTCGCCAATGCCGGTGATCAGCTTGATCGCCTCCATCGCCTGCAGCGTACCGACGACGCCGGTCAGCGCGCCAAGCACGCCGGCTTCGGCACAGGACGGCACCAGGCCCGGCGGCGGCGCCTCGGGAAACAGATCGCGATAGCTTGGGTTGGGCTTGCCGTCCCTGCCGTCTTCGAATGGCTTCAGCACCGTTACCGAACCATCGAAGCGTCCGACGGCGGCATGCACCAGCGGCTTGCCTTCGCTCGCGCAGGCATCGGCCACGGCATAGCGCGTTTCGAAATTGTCGGAACCGTCGACGACGATGTCATAGCGGGCGACGAGGGCGGGCGCATTGTCCGTGGTCAGCCGGAACGTATGCGGTTCGACTGTGGTGTTGGGATTGATGCGAGCGATTGCCGCCTTGGCGCTATCGGTCTTCAGCAGGCCGACAGTGTCGGTACCGTGAATGACCTGGCGCTGCAGGTTGGACAGCGAAACGGTGTCGTCATCGATCACGCCGAGTGTGCCGACGCCGGCGGCGGCAAGATATTCAAGCACCGGCGCGCCCAGTCCGCCAGCGCCGATGACCAGCACCCGGGCCTGTTTCAGCCTTTGCTGGCCGGCGCCGCCGATCTCCGGCAGCACGATGTGGCGGGCATAGCGTTCGATCTCGTCTGCGGTCAGGGCGGCAGTGGTCATTGCCTGATCATACAGGGACTGAAAAACCTTGTCAGGGGCCAACGCACCTGTTGATGTCGCCCAGGAACACGAGGCACAATGGTCTAGATCGTTGGCCCAACTGTCCCATGGTCGACAGTCAGGAATTGCGCGCGCCCCTGGAGACTGGAAAACAGCGCAGCATCGGTTCCTGTCATGAACGCCTGGCAGTTCAGTTCCTCCAGGATGGAGAACAGCGCCGCGCGCCGCCGGCTGTCGAGATGCGCGGCGATCTCGTCGAGCAACAGGATCGGCGTCATGCCCGACATTTCGCCGGTCAGCCTTGCGTGCGACAGCACGATGCCGACCAGCAGTGCCTTCTGCTCGCCGGTCGAGCAGAGTTCGGCCGGCATCGCCTTGGGGCGGTGTCGAACCACCAGATCCGAACGGTGCGGGCCGTCGAGGGTGCGCCCGGCGGCGCGATCGCGCTCACGGCCCCCGGCAAGCGTCCGACGGAAGCGCTCCTCGACATCGACCGCCGGCGCGGCGGCGATTTCGGCTTCCAGATCGCCCGAAAGGCCGATATCGGCCCGCGGAAATGGTCCCGTGTCGGGCAGCCTGTCGATCATGGTGGCGAGCAGCCGCACCATTTCGGCCCGCGCCGCGGCTATCGCCACACCGGTTTCGGCCATCTGCGTCTCGATAGCGTCGAACCAGCGGTCGTCCCGGGAGTTTTCGGTAAGCAGCCGGTTACGACCGCGCATAGCCTTCTCGTAGTCGATCGCACGTTGCCCGTGCCCGGGATCGATCGCCAGCACGAGCCGATCGAGAAATCGCCGGCGATCCGCGGCCGGTCCGGTGAACAACGCGTCCATGGCTGGCGTCAGCCACACCACGCGCAGCCATTCCAGCATGTCCTCGGCCGAGCGCGCCGACGCTCCGTTGATGCGCACCCGCCTGCCGCCTTCGCCGGCGGTGTCGCCGCCGGAAATGCCTGTTCCGATCTCGACCTGGCCGTCAGGTCCGTCGAGCCGGGCATGCAATGCAAAGCCGCCGTCGCCGCCCTCGCGTGCGACATCCACGTAAGGGGCGCGGCGCAAACCACGCCCCGGTGTCAAAAGGGAGATTGCTTCGAGGAGATTGGTTTTGCCGGCGCCGTTGTCGCCGGAAAAAACCACGGCACCTGGCGCCAGATCGATCGTCAGCGCCGCGTAGTTTCGGAAATTGGTAAGTGTAAGCTTACTTATGTGGTTCTGTGCCGGCAACCGCTATCCGCCTATAGAGCGTTCCATCGTTTCACGGAAACGCAAAACCAATCTATCTCTTTGTTTTAACGCAATTCCCAAGGGAAAGCGCTATGCGCTTTTCCCGGGAAAACCGCTTCACACTTTTCCTGGAATTGCTCTAGAAGTTGCCGTAAATATCGCGCTTGCCGGTCCACAACAGGACCGAAGTGCTGACACCGTGCCGCTACACCCGCATCGGCATCAGCACATAGAGTGCGGTCTCGTCGGCCATGTCGTGGATCAGCGTCGGCGAGCCGGCGTCGGCCAGCATGAACTTGGCTTCCGTGCCGGTCAGTTGCGCGGCAACGTCGAGCAGGTACTTGGCGTTGAAGCCGATCTCGATCGGATCGGATGAATAGTCGGCGGACAGCTCTTCGGTGGCGCTGCCTGAATCGGGATTGTTGACCGCAAGTGTCACCTGACCCTCGCTGATCGACAGCTTCACCGCGCGGCCGCGTTCGGAAGAGATGGTCGAGACGCGATCGACAGCGGCGGCAAAACTCTGGCGGTCGATGATCAGCTTCTTGTCGTTGCCGGTCGGAATGACCCGCTGATAGTCGGGGAAGGTGCCGTCGATCAGCTTCGAGGTCAAAACCACGCTGCCGATCGTGAAGCGGATCTTGGTGTCCGACAGTTCGGTGGTGACCGCGACATCCGGATCGTCGACGAGCTTCTGCAGCTCGCTCACCGTCTTGCGCGGAATGATGATGCCCGGCATGCCTTCGGAACCCGCTGGCGCATCGATCTCGGCGCGCGCCAGGCGGTGGCCGTCGGTCGCTACCGAGCGCAGCTTCAACTTGCCGCCGACCTCATGCGTGTGCAGATAGATGCCGTTCAGGTAATAACGCGTCTCCTCGGTGGAGATGGCGAATTGGGTCTTCTCGATCAGGCCTTTCAGGGCAACCGAGTCGAGACGGAAGATATGCGAGAACGATCCGGCCGAGAGCTCCGGGAAGTCGGATTGCGGCAGGCACTGAAGGCGGAAGCTCGAGCGGCCAGACGTCACTGACATGGCGTTGCCGTCCTCGTCCGTCTTCAGCATCACCTCGGCGCCATCGGCAAGCTTGCGCACGATGTCGTAGAGCAGATGTGCCGGGACTGTCGTCGCCCCGCCGCGCTCCACCTTGGCGGGTGTCGCTTCGGTCACCTCGAGGTCGAGATCGGTCGCCTTCATTTCAAGGCTGGCGCCTTCGGCGCTGAGCAGCACGTTGGACAGGATCGGTATGGTGTTTCGCCGCTCGACCACGCGATGGACGTGGTTGAGCGACTTCAGGAGATTGGACCGTTCCAGGATAACACGCATGACGAAACAGGCTCGCTTGAATGAATGACGGGTCACCAGTGAGCGGCGTCCCGCGAAAGGTCTGAACAGGCTCAGAATCTGCGTAAACTGACAGGAAAAAACCAGCAAACGCAAGCCCGCGCCACCGGTTCAGGCCGGCTACGCGGGCTTTCTGGGGATAACGCGCCCGAAGTCCGCGAGCCAGTGTCGTAAAACCGAAATCCAGATCGCTTCCAGGCGGCGCCACGAGCCCGATCCAGGCCCAGCGCCGCACTGGCAAGCCATTGAATTCCGGTATTGTTCCGGCTCAGCCATCCCCGGAGGATCAGGCCTGGTCGTTGATCAACCGCCTCAGAAGCTCAAGTTCCTGCGCCAGCGTGTTGTCGTTGCCGGAAAGGTCCTCGATCTTGCGCACGGCATGCAGCACCGTGGTGTGATCGCGGCCGCCGAAACGCCGTCCGATCTCGGGTAGTGAGCGCGGCGTCATCACCTTCGACAGGTACATGGCGACCTGCCGCGGCTTGACGATGGTGCGCGTGCGCCGGTTGGACAGCAATTCGGTCTTCGACACATTGTAGTGACGCGCCACGATGCGCTGGATGTCCTCGATACGGACACGCTTCGGCTCGCCGGTGCGATAGATGTGGCCGAGAATTTCGTCGATCCGGTCGATGGTGATCTGCGGCTCGAAGGATTGACGGAACAAAAGCTGATTGAAGGCGCCTTCCAGCTCGCGTCCGCTGCCGGTCACGGTGCGGGCGACGTGATTGAGGATCTCCTCCGAAATGTCGAGCGATGCGTCGTCGCTCCTGGCCGTGGCAAGGCGCAATTTGAGCATGCCGAGGCGCATGGCGAAATCGGGCGCCGACATTTCAAGCGCGACACCGCCATTGAGGCGCGAACGGACCCGCGGTTCGAGCGATTCCAGTTCCGACGGCGGCCGGTCGGCGGCGACGACGACCTGCTTGGCGCTGTCGAGCAGCATGTTGATGAGGTGGCAGAATTCATGCTGGATCGACTTGCCCTGCAGAAACTGCATGTCGTCGATGATGAGCAGGTCGATGTCGCGCAGCTGTTCCTTGAGCGTCAGCGCGTTGTTGTCGCGGATCGCGGTGGCAAAGCGCCACATGAAATACTCGGCCGTGAGATAGACGACGCGCGACTTGGGGTTCTGCTTCAGCGATTCCGCAGCGATGGCCTGCAGCAAATGTGTCTTGCCGAGCCCGACGGTTGCGTGAAGGAAAAGCGGATTGAAGCGCACTGCGCTCGATTGCGATTCCGCTACCGCCTTGGCGGCGGCGAAGGCCACCCGGTTCGACGGTCCCTCGATGAAGGACCCGAACGTGTAGCGCGGATCGAGCGGCGACCCCAGCACGTTGTGGCGAAATTCGCTCTCGATCGGTGTGCCCGGACGCGGAGCCGGTGCGCGCTCCACCCGGCTGGGGCTGACTGTGCCGGCGGCAAGTGCCGTCTGCGTCTGCCGTGTCATCTTGCTGCGTGCTGGCGTCACCTCTGGCTCGGCCTGGCTGCGTCCCTGACGGGTTGCCGTGCGCACGACGATGTCGATCTTGAGGAGATCGGCATCCTCCTGCTTCCACAGCTCTGAAATGAGGTCGAGATAGTGGCCGTTGATCCATGAACGCAGGAAGGCGGTAGGCACGGAGATGCGGACGATGCCCTTGGAAGCCTCGGCGACCTTCATGCGGCCAAACCAGCTCGAATAGACTTCGGTTCCCAGGCGCGCCTTCAACTGGGTCTTGACCCGGTCGAATTTCTGTTCCGCGTCGCTGGACACCGCCATGTCGTTTGCTCCGATCAAAGTTCCAGGAAATGGGAGGTCGCCCGTAAGTTCCCTTTCAATGCCGCTCTGCATGATCTTTTCCTTGTCCTTCCGTACCTGTTTTCCACCGGGGATGCGCCTCCTGCATCCGGTTCCGGCGACCTAAGTCTTTGCTACGATGTCCGCTGCCGCCGCCGGCAGATGAACGTCGCCCATTATCCGCGGGAACCGGTGCCGGCCCATGGAAGCCAGTCCGCGTTGGGTATGTCAGGGCAATACAACACCGCCCGGCGAAAAGAGCGCCGGCGCGCCGTCTACCTGCCATGTCTAGTTACGCCAGTCCCCTACCGTATCGAAAAAGACAAACCAAAACCGTCCGCGGACTTGATCCGCGTTGCAAATCCCGCCAATTTAAGCTGGCCGATTCAGGCTTGGGTTAAGAGCCAGAGCCCGTCCCTTTCGATAGATCGACACTACCGAAATCGCTGTGGATAGGGCAAGGCCACGTCTAACGGATTTTTAAGGAATCTGGTTAGTGGAGGCGGGTTCGAGTGGCGTGCCGCGACGGCACATTTTAACAAAGCCATTGTGATTCAAACCCTTTTCCGGCGAATATGAAAAACCGGGCGCTGACAGAAATATTCTGAAATAATTCGCTTGACAGCGACTTCTCCCCGATCGGGCCGGTCCGGTGTGGACAAGCTGTGGATCACCATCTGTAAGTCACTGAAAGATATAAGGTATTTCTGACAGTTAAGAATCTTTAGGTCGGACGTTTCAAGC
>NZ_RZPQ01000344.1:0-6076 GCF_003999135.1 Mesorhizobium sp. M7A.F.Ca.CA.004.06.1.1
CTGCCGCTCTCCGCCCTCCTGGCGAAATCGGCGGGGATGGTGACGACGAAGGCGACGTCGCCGCGCGATATCAGGAACTCGGCCTCGGCGGCACTTTGCGCGACATGGTCGAAACGATAGTAGCCGGTGGTCTGCAGCGCCGCGACAATGGCACGCGTGTAGGGATCGTTGCTCGTCGCCACGAGTGCTGCCGGCAGGCTTTTCGGGTCGTTGTTGATGGCGTAGCCGAAAAGCACCAACTGTATCAGCGGCACGCCGAGCATCATGGCGAAGGTGATGCGGTCGCGCCGCATCTGGATGAATTCCTTGATCAGCAGCGCGCCAAGCCGGGCGAAGGAAAAGACGCTGTTCATGCCATGTTGTCCTTCGAGCCGGACATGAACTGGATGAAGACGTCCTCGAGGCTGGTTTCGCCGGGCGAAACTTTCACGCCCTTGTGCTCTTTCTCGACGTCGGCGAGTGCGGCTTCGAGCTTCTTTTTGTCGGAGCCGACGACATGCAGCGTCGCGCCGAAAGGCGCCACCTGGTCGACGCCGGAGCGGCCCTGAAGCGCTTCGGCGACCTGATCGAGCCGCGGACCCTGCAGCACAAACGTGGTCAGCCCGGCATTTCTCACCACCTCGGCGACAGTGCCGGTGGCCAGCATCTTGCCGTAGGAGATATAGCTGATGCGGTGGCAGCGCTCGGCTTCGTCCATGTAGTGGGTGGAGACCAGCACGGTCAGCCCGCCGCTGGCCAGGCGATGGATCTCGTCCCAGAACTCGCGCCGCGCTTTCGGGTCGACACCGGCCGTAGGCTCGTCAAGCAGCAGCAATTTCGGCTTGTGCATGATGCAGGCGGCCAACGCCAGCCGCTGCTTCCAGCCGCCCGACAAGGTGCCGGCCAGCTGGTTGCGGCGCGACGTCAGGCCGAGGTCCTCCAACGTGCTCGCGACATGCTCTTCGACCGGCTTCAGCCGATAGAGCCGCGCCACGAATTCGAGATTCTCGCCGATCGTCAGATCCTCGTAGAACGAGAATTTCTGCGTCATGTAGCCGACTTCACGCTTGATGCGCAGGCTGTCGGTGCGGATGTTGAAGCCGAGCACCGTGCCTTCGCCTTCGTCCGGCGTCAGCAGGCCGCACATGATGCGGATGGTGGTGGTCTTGCCCGAACCGTTGGGGCCGAGAAAGCCGACGATCTCGCCCTCGGCGACCGACATCGTCACATGGTCGACGACGGTCTTGTCGCCAAAGCCCTTGACCAGGCCGTGGACATCGATGGCGTTCATCTTGCACTGTCCGCGAGATCAACATCGACGATCTGGCCCGGCTGCAGCGGGCCGGCATCGCCCTCCGGCCGCGCCTCGACCAGGTAGACCAGCTTCTGCCGGTTCTCGAGCGAATAGATCACCGGTGGCGTGAACTCAGGATCGGGCGACACGTAGCTGACGCGCGCCTTCACATCCGGGCCGCAGCCGTCGCAATGGACGCCGAGCAAGGTGCCGACCTTGACCGAGGAGAAGGCGCTCTCCGGGACGTAGACGCTGAGCTTGACCGCGCCGTCGGGCAGGATCGAGATCACAGGCGCGGTCGGACCTGATGTATCGCCCGGATTGCGGATGACATCGTTGACGCGGCCCGGCGAAGGGGCTGCCAGCACCCGTTTCGACAGCCGCCACTGAGCTTGCTCCAAGGTAGCCTGCGCCTGCTTGACCTGATTGTCGGCGGCCTTGATCGTCTCAGGGCGCGCAGGCAGGCCGCCGACGGCGAGATTGGCATTGGCCTGGCCGACCTGCGCATTGGCCGTTTCCAGCGTGGCCGACGCGGTGTCGAAATCGGCTTGCGTGCCGGCGCCGCGCTTGAACAGATCGGCGGCGCGGTCGTATTTGCGCTTGGCGTCGGCGGCCTGGGCGCTGGCCATGTCGACCTCGGCCTTCAGCACGGCGATCTCTTCCGGCCGCTTGCCGATCTGCAGGTCAGCCAACTGCGCCTGCGCCTGGGCAAGGCCGGCCTGCGCCTGCGCCACCGCGATCTTGGCATCGGCACTTTCCAGCGTCACCACGGTCGTGCCAGGCACCACACGGTCGCCGCGCTTCACCGTGACGGTCTCGACCTGCGCCACCTCGATCGGTGCCAGCAGCACATAGTCGCCTTCGACATAGCCGACGGCCAGCGGGGCAGCCGGGGCACAGGCCGAGAAGAGCTGCGCGGCGAGCGGCAGCGAACACAGAAAGCTCATGGTCTTTGCCCCTTCATGCTTTGCTCTTTTTGGAAGCCAATATGGCCTTGAGATTACCCGATGTGACCGTCACCACCTTGGCCGCCTCGGCGGCGCCGATGTCTTTCCAGCCCATGCGGCGCATCACCGCCTCGCGGCCGATGCGGAAATAGATGACCTGGCCAATCAGCGTGAACACGGTGAGCCTTGTGGCCTCGCTTTCGGCGGGCTCGCCGGTCGCCTGTTCCCAGAGCTGGCACAGCCGGCGATGCGTCGGCTCGAAGACGCCGTCATAGATGCGGTCGAGGGCTGCCGTCGGATGCGAAAGCTCACGCAACACGAACTGCACGATCTCGCCGGCCTGCGGGCTGGCCACGACAAAGCCGACCATCCGCTCCAGCGCCGCGAAGAGTAGCGCTTGCGCCGCCTCCGGATTGGCTGGTCCCGGCGCAGGCGCCTGTACATTGCCGAGCGCCTGACCGGCTACACCCTGGATGGTCTCGACGATAAAGTCGGCGGCAGCGGCGCGAAGACCCTCCTTGCCGCCGAAATGATAGGCGATCGAGCCTATATTGGCTCGCGCCTCGGCGGCGATCTCGCGCGTCGAGGTGCCATCGAAGCCCTGCCTTCCGAACAGCTTCAGCGCCGCCTGGACAAGGGCCGCGCGCGTCATCTCGGCGGGCTCGCGGCGAAGAATTTTGGGCTCAGGCAGTTTGACCATGAGCGCAGTTTAATCAATCGATTGATTAAAGTCAACTTCTGTTCGTCATTATCTTGCCATCGACGGCGGCAAACGCTTTAGTGCCCGGCCATGGGCAAGGAAGTCGAACGAAAATTCCTGGTCACCAGCACCGCATGGCGGGAACTGGCCGAGGCCAATATCCGCATTCTCCAGTTCTATCTCGCTGCCGGCCCCGGGCGCACGGTGCGCATCCGCATCAGCGATGGCGGTTCCGCCAAGCTGACACTCAAATTCGGCAGCAAGGCGCGCGAACGCGACGAATTCGAATACTCGATCCCGCTCTCGGAGGCGGTGGAGATGCTGGACTTCGCCATCGGACGTGTCATCGAGAAGACACGTCACCATGTTAGGCACCGTGGCTATCTCTACGAAATCGATGTCTTCGGCGGTCCGCTTGCGGGACTTGTGATCGCCGAACTTGAGACGCCGGAGGACGTGCCGGACGAAATGCTGCCTGATTGGCTCGGCCGCGAAGTCACCGGCGAGTCAAAATTCTACAACGCGTCGCTCGCCCTTGGGGGGATACCGGAGATCGCCGCATGAGCTTTCGTATCGATCCGCGCCTGCCGCTGACCGGCGAGGTCAGGCGTATCCTTGCCGAGGAAATCGGCAAGGCGCTGCATCACCTTGACGCCGCACGGAGCCGGCCGGAACAGGCGCTGCACAAGTGCCGCAAGCGGCTGAAGAGCGCCCGCGCCCTGCTGCGGCTTGTTCGTTCCGGCGACGAAACATTCTGCGAGACCGAGAACCAGTGCTATCGCAATGTAGCCGGCCTGCTTGCCGGTCCGCGCGAGGCGACAGCGCTGATCGAAACCATCGACCGGCTGGCGGCGAGCTTTCCCAAGGAGAGCGCCGACGATGGGCTTACTGCTGCGCGCGACAGGCTGATCGCGCGCCAGCATGAACTGCACGAAGGCAGCGGGCTCGAGGCGGCGATCGGCGCGGCGACCGCCGCTTGCGAGGATGGCCTCAAACGCGTCGAAGCGTTGGCCTTGCCCGACCAGCCGGAACAGGCGGCCGACGTGCTTGCCGAAGGTGCCCGCGTCACGCTGCGCCGTGCCAGGAAGGCGCTCGACAAGGCCAGATCGCGGGGCGCGGCCGATGATTTCCACGATTTGCGCAAGGCGGCCAAGACCCACGGCATGCATCTGTCGCTGCTCGGCAGGCTGTGGCCGACACCGATCAAGGCCCGGCGCAAGGCGGTCGACGAACTGGGCGAGCGGCTGGGCGACCTGCACGATGTGCTGGTGATGCGCGCGTTGCTCGAGGCCGACGACCAGCCACTCGGGCTGCCCGAGGACACGAAACTTCTGGGCAAGCTGCTGAAGCGGTCGGAGAAGCAGCTGAAGAAGAGCTGCCTGGCCGAAGCGGCCGAGCTGTTCGGCGACAATCCCAAACGCTCGACACGCAAACTGGCCCGCAAGGCGCGCGACGATCTGGCTGCGCCGCCGGAAGAGGCCGCGGCATCGTAGGACGCTCTTCCTCGCGCTCCGGACGGGGGAGGAAGGCGTGCGCTAGCCCTCATTACCCGCCCATGCTAATCGCCATGGGGCATGACCGAGCCCGGCGACACGCTTCTGGATCGACTTGGCCGCTGGCTTGCCGGCCGGCTGCAGGGAGAATCGTCCGGCTACGAGCCCTACACTCCGTCCGATGCCGAAACGCTGCGCCGCACGCTTGAGCCGGGCGACATCCTGCTGATCGAGGGCAATCAGAAGATCTCGGCGGCGATCAAGTACCTGACCCAGTCGACCTGGTCGCATGCGGCCTTCTATGTCGGCGATGCCTTGCCCGCGCCGGAAGACGGCTCGGAACGGCCGCGCCTGATCGAGGTCACGATCGGCGAAGGCTGCGTCGCCGTGCCATTGTCGCGCTACCGCACCTACAACACCCGCATCTGCCGGGCGAGCGGGCTGGCGCCGGAGGATCGCGACAAGGTCGTCGCCTTCATGATCGGCAGGCTCGGCCTGAAATACGACCTCAAGAACATTTTCGACATGCTGCGTTTTTTCTTGCCCACACCGCCGGTGCCGGTGCGCTGGCGCCGCCGCATGCTGGCCTTCGGCTCCGGCGACCCGACACGGGCGATCTGCTCGACGCTGATCGCCGAGGCCTATGGCCAGATCCGCTATCCGATCCTGCCCGAAATCACCCGTGCGCCCGGCCGAGCCTCCGCGCAGTCGAACTATTCGCGCAAGGAAATCCTGCACATCCGCCACCACTCGCTCTACACGCCGCGCGATTTCGACCTGTCGCCCTATTTCCGCATCGTCAAACCGACGCTGGAATATGGTTTCGACTACCGGCAGATGGTCTGGGACGACAAGGTTGCCGATCCCGGGGCAAAGGCCGCCGAATAGACGCGATCAAATGAGTCCAACAGCATGGACGGCACGGCACGGGAGCGCGGCCCGGCAGGCGGCGCTTTGGCGTCAGTGCTTGCAAGCCGCAACGCGCACGTCCGAGGGAGTGGCGTCATAACGGCGGCGGAACGCCCGGTTGAAATAGGAAAGATCGTTGAAGCCGGCCTCGTAGGCGATCGCGGTGATGCTGCGTCCGGCATGGCGCGGATCGCCAAGCATGCGATGGGCACGCGCCAGCCGCTGGTTCATCATGAAATCAATCAAGGATGTGCCATCGCTCTCGAACAGCTTGCGGACATAGCGGGCCGACAGTCCGTGGCGGGCGGCGACGTCCCGCGCCGACAGGTCGACATGGCCACCATGCGCGACGATATCGGCCTTGATGGCGCGCAAGCGGGCAACGCTGACGCCACGGCCGCGTGCGATCTGGGCCGCATCCCTGGTCGCGCCCATGGCGAGTGCGGCAAGGTCGAAGACATGCGTCGCCGCAAGGTGACAGGCCTCCGCAGTCAACTCGTCTCCGACCTCCTGGATCGAGTTGATATAGTCGAGCAACAGCCGCATCGCCCCGCTTTGGGTCGGCAAGGGCCGCATAAGGACCGCTGCGGGATCGCCGAGCAGAGGCGAAAGCTGCTTGCGCGAAAAACTAAGATTGATGAAGCGGAACCCGCCGGCGCCGATCAGGTTGAGGCCAACCTCGTCACCGCTCATCATCAGCGCCTGGCCGTTGCCGACCGCCTCCTCGCGGCCGCGGTGCTTCATCACGCTGCCC
>NZ_RZPQ01000345.1:0-6054 GCF_003999135.1 Mesorhizobium sp. M7A.F.Ca.CA.004.06.1.1
GGCTCATGGTCTTCCGTGACATGCCAGAGCAGCTGCCCGATATCCCTCATGTCGATCGCTTGTCCGCAGACCGGGCATATCTCAATCTCTGGTCCTTCGGTCACCGGCTTGCGGTCTACTGCCTTGAGACGGCCCGTTGGGCGGGGAAGATCGGAAAGCTTGGTCATCAACGACTCCGACATACAATTCGTCTAAAATACCCCGGAACCTTAATCAGCCTTCCGACTTGAATCGCGGTGCGGGGTATCGAGTATGAGTAACGCCGGAGACCGGCTGAAGTTCATCAAGCCACAGGAACCCGTCCTGGTGCTGGAGCCGCCGGTCAGCGACGACTGGATCCACGAAATCAAATATGACGGCTTCCGCACCCAGATCATCCTGGACTGGGCCGGCGCCCGTGCCTTCACCCGCACCGCCATCGACTGGTCGAAGCGCTACTGGCCGATCGTCACCGCTGCCGAGCAGCTGAAGGCGAAATCGTTCATCCTCGACGGTGAGGTGATCGCGCCCGAGCCGGACGGCCGGTCGAACTTCCACGCCATGCATTCGCGCATGGCATGGAACGCCGAGCTGCTCGCCTTTGTAGCGTTCGATATTCTGTATCTGGACGGCGAGGATCTGCGCCCGCGGCCGGCGATCGAGCGCAAGGCAATCCTGTGGGACCTGATCAAGCCGGCCGAGGGCATCATCCAGTACAGCCAGCACGTCGAGGGCGGCGGCGCCGAGTTCTACGATGCGGCTGAGCGAATGGGGCTTGAAGGCGTGGTGTCGAAGCGCAAGTTCAGCCCATATCGTAGCGGCGCCAAGGATGAAGCCTGGCTGAAGACAAAATGCTGGGACATCGCCGAACTGGATCTGATCGGCGTCAAACGAAAAGCCGGCGAGTGGACCGAGGGGCTGTTCGCGCGGGACGGAAAATATGTCGGCAAGGCCGTGATCGCCACCACGGATGCGATAAAGGACCGCCTCTGGAAACGGGTGCAGAAGGCCAAGGCAGCGCCGCCGCACGTTCCCACGGCACAGATCACGCCTGACGTCGAATGGGTCAAGCCCGGCATCAAAGCCAGCGTCAGGACGCTACGCGGCGAGCCCAAGCTGCGGCACGCCTCGGTGCAGGGTTTCCTCGACGAAGGCTGATGGGGCCCTTGACCGCAGTTGGGAATTTGTTCTTATTACGTTCTCATGGAACACGATCCGATCGACACGCTGGGCAAGGCGACCCGGCACAACATGCTTGTGAAGGCCGAATGCAGTTGCGGCAATGTCCGCTACATCAGGTCGGCCGACCTGATGATGGTCTATGGCGGCGGCGTCGATCCGCTGGCGCTGAAGTTCGATTGCAGCCGTTGCAAGCCACAGATCAAGATCACGCTGCTCGAGGTGCATCCGGAACACCTGCCGAAGCGCCTGGTGATCCACAAGCCGATGAAGGTCGACGGCAAGATTACCTGGTACACTGAACGGTTTCGAGGATGAGCGACTGGACATTCCAATCGCTGGTCGACGGGAACATGCAGATCACGGCGTATTGCCGCAACTGCGTTCATTACGCGGTGCTCGACCTTGAGGGTTTAAGAGACAAATACGGTCCGGAGGTCAAAGCGATGAACTGGAATCTCGCGCCGCGCCTGGTCTGCTCCAAATGCAGGGCCAACAAGCCGGAACTTCGCTACACACCCGACTCCAACAAGGTGTCAGGCATGGGCAAAGCAGTGGGGAATTCCTACGCAAAGGCCAAGGGCGATCGCTAGTCCAGCGGTTTCAACTTTGGCCGCTTTTGCACCAATTCGCCGTCGAAGAGAGTCGAAACCCAGCGTTGGTGGCTTTGCGGTTTTCACTGGCCTGTCACGCCGGAGGTCGCGGGTTCGAGCCCCGTCACTCGCGCCATTTCTCTCAAGGGTATCAAGCTCTTGGCTTCAGAGAAATGTCGACATTGATTGTCAAAAATATTGTCTTGCAAGAGACCTGAGGTCCAAGAGACCTGAGGTCACTCAGGTCCTTTCAGCCCTTGCCTACGCCTGGCCCTGCAAGATCACCCCCTCGCCAGCAGTGCCTCGACCTCCTGCAACGTCGGCATCGACGGTGCAGTCCCCGGTCGCGTCACGGAGATACCGGCGACGGCGCAGGCGAAGCGCACCGCTTGCAGCGGCTCCACGCCCCTCGAAAGTGCTGCGGCAAGCCCGCCATTGAAGGCATCGCCTGCCCCCGTGGTTTCGACCACCGGGCCGGCGCTGACGGCTGGAACATGGTCGGAGCGCTCCTTCGAGTGCAAAAGCGCGCCCTTGTCGCCGAGCGTGACGATGACCGTGCCGACCCCCTTTTTCAGCAGACTGTCCGCGGCGGCTCGCGCCTCGTCGACCGAGGACACCTTCATCCCGGTCAGTTCCTCCGTCTCGGTCTCGTTGGGCGTAAGGTAGTCGCAGAGCGTGTAGATGCGGTCGGGAAGCTTTGCCGCGGGGGCCGGGTTGAGGATCGTCGTCACCCCTGCCCCACGCGCGATCTCCAGCGCCCGCATGGCGGCTTCGATCGGCTGTTCGAGTTGGGTGACGAAGACGCCGGCACCGCCGATCAGCGTGGCATTGGCTTCGATATCGGCTGGAGAGATCAGCATGGCAGCACCGGGGCTGACGATGATGGCGTTGTTGCCGGTGGTCTCCTCGACGAAGATGTAGGCCGCACCGGTGTAGCTTTCCGGCGTATTGATGACGGCATTTTTCACGCCCGCCTGCGCCCAGGTCTGCCTCGCCATGTCGGCGAAGGGATCGACGCCGAGGCGGGTGAGGAAGGTGACGTCGGCGCCGAGCTTGCCGGCGGCAACCGCCTGGTTAGAACCCTTGCCGCCCGGCCCCAGCGTGAAGGATGTGCCGAGGATGGTTTCGCCCATGCGCGGCTGCCGCTGCGCCCTGTAGGCGGTGTCGGCGACGAACACACCCAATATGACGACAGGCTTCATGACGACCGGCTTGCCCGAAGCCATGCCGCTACTGCGCATCCGGCGGCACGACGCCCTTGCGAAAGGCGAAGCAGCCGTAGAAGCGGCGCTCACCTGTCTGGATGACGCAATAGGCCTGTTTGGCGCGCTCGTAGAAGGCATAGCGCTCGACCGCGATCATCGGCCACGACTTGCCCTCGGCCTTGTCGACCTCCCTTTGCACTTCGCTTTGTACGGGCGGAATTTCGTCGGGCTTGCCCACAATTTCCATGCGCGCGGCCGAGTCGTCGACGAATGTATCCAGTGGGTAGAGCGACAGCACCGCCTTGACCACTTGCGCCGCCGAGGCATCGATGCGCAGCACGCGGCCGAGCGCCGTCTGGCGCGCCACGGAATCGGACGGAAAATTGGTGTCGGCGATGATCAGATCATCGCCATGCCCCATTGCCCGCAATGCCTGCAGCACGTCGGCATTGAGCAGCGGGTTGATGCCTTTGAGCATGGTATTCCTCGTGAGTTGGGATCAGAGACGCTTGCCGGTCTCTGCGTCGAAAAGATGGATCTGGTCGAGCCGTGGCTTCAGCTTCAACGTATCGCCCGGCTTGAAGTCGTGACGCTCGCGAAACAGCGCCACCATCTCGCCTTCGCCGAAGCGCAGGAACACCAGCGTTTCCGAGCCGGTCGGCTCGACCACCGAAATCTTCGCCGGCACGCCGTCGGGATGAATTTCGAGATGCTCCGGTCGCACGCCATAAACGACGGCTTGCCCGTCTTGTGCGGCGTTGCCCGATGCGATCGGGAACAGCGTGCCCGCGATGTCGACACCGGGCTTGTCGCCCTTGCGCATGGTGCCCTTGAGCAGGTTCATCGACGGCGAGCCGATGAAGCCGGCGACAAACAGGTTGGCCGGTCTGTCGAACAGCTCCAGCGGCGCGCCGACCTGCTCGATGCGGCCGTCGCGCATCACGACGATCTTGTCGGCCATGGTCATGGCCTCGATCTGGTCGTGGGTGACGTAGATGGTGGTGGTCTTCAGCCTCTGGTGCAGTTCCTTGATCTCGGTGCGCATCTGCACGCGCAGCTTGGCGTCGAGATTGGACAGCGGCTCGTCGAACAGGAAGACCTGCGGATTGCGCACGATGGCACGGCCCATGGCCACGCGCTGTCGCTGGCCGCCGGAAAGCTGGCGGGGATAGCGCTTCAGATAGGGATTGAGGTCGAGGATATCGGCGGCGCGCTTGACCCGCTCGGCGACCAAGGCCGGATCGGTTTTCCTGAGCTTGAGGGCAAAGGCCATGTTCTGCTCGACCGTTTTGTGCGGATAGAGCGCATAGTTCTGGAACACCATGGCGATGTCGCGCTTGGCCGGCGGCAGATGATTGACGACGCGGTCGCCGATGGCGATCGTACCGGCGGAGACGGTCTCCAACCCAGCCACCATCCTGAGCAATGTGGACTTACCGCAACCCGAAGGGCCAACCAGCACCACGAACTGTCCGTCTGCGATATCGACGCTGACTTCGTGCAGAACCTTGACCGTTCCAAAGGCCTTGGCCACCTTGCTGATCGCGACTTGCGCCATATCTCCCCCATCGGCTCCATTAGCCGTAGGCGCAGAAGCTAACCAACGCGACCTGTCAGGGCAAGTCGGTCCCTTATAGATAAAAACCCGCTCTCGTTGACACGGCGTTGTGTTGTGAGAATAGTGGCAGGCGTTGGTCAAAATGTCGGTATCCGATCCGCAATCGGAACCTCAATCGACGCAGGGTGGGGTCCTGCCTAATTCGTTTCCGAAACGGGAGCATCTTTGGCGCTCCGGCGTCCGACAGTTGGCCGATTTATTCACACTGATGTTCTGGGAGGAATAGGCGATGAGAACGGGTCTTTACGACAAACTGGTTCGAGCCGGCGCCACAAGGCGCGACATATTGAAGGGCGCGGCCAGCATGGCCGCGATCGCAGCCGCATCCAGCGCCGGACTTGGCGCCTTGACGCGCCCGGCTTCCGCGGCAAGCGAATTGCGCACAAAAATCCTGCAGATCACCGGCGTCGGCAAAGGCCAGCCGACGGACGCCGACTTCCAGAAGGTCGGTGAACTCTGCCTCGAAGCGACCAAGGCCAATGTCAAGGAAGGCGAATTCGCCGGCGTCGAGCTGACCTTCATGGGTCTCAACAACCAGAACCTGCACAATGTGCTGTTCCGCGGCTTCCTGAAGCCGTGGGAGACCTATACCGGCGCCAAGATCAACTGGATCGACCTGGCGCAGGCCGATTACAATGCCCGCCTGCAGCAGTCGATCGCGACCGGCACCGTCGATTTCGACATTATCGAAATGGGCGCGCCGTTCGAAGGCGATGTCTGCGGCAAGGGCCTGACGTCGGAAATGCCCGACTGGGTCAAGACCCAGATCGATTTCGACGATCTGGTCAGCTATCTGAAGCCGCCGGTCGGCACCTGGGACGGCAAGCAATACCGCGTGACCGTCGACGGCGACGCGCACAACTTCAACTACCGCACCGACGTGTTCGCCGATGCCGACCTCGCCAAGGCCTGGAAGGACGGCGGCGGCGAAGGTGAATGGGGCGTACCGAAGACCTGGCAGCAGGTTCAGGCGGTGACCAAGTTCCTCAAGGGCAAGAAGCTCAAGGACCAGGACGTCTATGGCTATCTCGACGCGCCAAAGCCCTGGGGCGGCTTCGGCTTCTATTTCCTCGGCAGTCGCGCCACCGCTTATGCCAAGCACCCCGACGACAAGGCCTGGCTCTTCGACGCCGACACGATGAAGCCGCGCGTCAACAATCCGGCCTGGGTGCGCGCCATCCAGGACGTCATCGACGCGCTGCCGTCCGAACCCGCCGACCAGATCAATGCCGATCCGAACACGACCGCCTTCCAGCAGTTCCTGGCCGGCACCGGCTCGATGGTCACTTGGTGGGGCGACGTCGGCTCCAACGTCAAGACCAACGACTCTTCCGTCGTCGGCGACGTCACCGGCTTCTCGATCCTGCCCGGCTCGGACGATGTCTACAATGCGAAGACCGGCGCCTGGGACAAGCTCGCCAGCGGCCCGAACTATGCGCCCAACTGCGCCTATCTCGGCTGGGGCGTCTATGTGATGGCC
>NZ_RZPQ01000346.1:0-6054 GCF_003999135.1 Mesorhizobium sp. M7A.F.Ca.CA.004.06.1.1
CGGGAACGACAGCGTCGTCGCCTGCGGCAGCACCGCACGATGGACGGCCACCTCGACCGGCTTCATCGTCGAGAGATCTCGGCCGTTGAGGGCAACGCGCCCGGTGTAGGCGAGTTCGCCGGAAAGCGCTTTGAGGAAGGTCGTCTTGCCCGAACCATTGGGGCCGACGATGGCGGCGATCTCGCCGGGCCGCGCGTGGAAATCGATACCGCTGACGATAGGCTTGCCGGCGATATCAACCGAAACATCCTTGGCCTCGATCATCAAGCCTCACAAATCAACCACGCCGCGCTTGCGCAGCAGGATCCAAAGGAAAAACGGCGCGCCCGCTATCGCGGTGACGATGCCTATCGGCAGTTCGGCCGGCGCAACGATGGTGCGTGCGACCGCGTCGGCCAGAAGCAGCAGCGAGGCACCGAGCAGCGCCGACGCCGGCAGCAGATAGCGATTGTCCGGACCAATCAGCAGGCGCAGCAGATGCGGTACCACGATGCCGACGAAGCCGATGCCGCCGCTGACGGCGACGGATGCGCCGACCGCGGCAGAGACGCCGACGATGGCCGTGTATTTCAGCCGCTGCACCGGAATGCCGAGATGACCGGCGGTCGCCTCGCCAAGCGCCAGCGCGTTGAGGCCGCGTGCCAGGAACGGCATCGCCGCCAGCGCCAGCACGATGATCGGCCCTACCGACGCGATCTTCGCCCAGGTTGCGCCGCCGAGCGATCCGAGTTGCCAGAAGGTCAGGTCGCGCAACTGGCGATCGTCGGCCATGAAGATAAGAATGCCGGTCAGCGCCATGGCGAGCGCCGCCAGCGCGATGCCGGCAAGCAGCATTGTGGCAACCGAGGTTTGCCCCCGCCGCGTCGCGACCTGGTAAAGCACCAGCGTGGTGGCGAGCCCGCCACAGAAGGCCGCCAGCGGCAGTGCAAGCGTGCCGAGCAAGGCGGTCACCGGAGCCAATATCGTGGCGCCGAGCACGATGACGGCAACCGCGCCGAGGCTGGAGCCGGCCGAGACGCCGATCAGGCCGGGGTCGGCCAGCGGATTGCGGAACAGTCCCTGCATGACCGCGCCGGAGACCGCGAGCGCCGCGCCGACCAGCATGCCGAGGATGATGCGCGGCAGGCGGATGTCATAGACGATCAGGCTGTCGCGGGCGCTCACTGCGGCGTCATCAGGCACTGTGCCGAACAGCCAGCCCCCGATGACGTTGACGGCCGAAGCGTCCGAAGCCCCCGATGTCAGCGACAGAAAAACGGCAGCCGCGAGCCCCAGGCACAGCAGCAGAATGACGATGCGGGCGCGGCCCGACCTGTCGCCTTCGGATACGCTTGCCATCACCGGGCCGGCGATCGATTGATCGACCATGATCCGCCCGTTCAGTCCGTGACCTGCCCGCCATAAAGCGAGACAGCGAGGTCGTGGATGGCATCGGCCGTGCGTGGCCCGAAGCCGAGCAGATAGGCACCGTCGATGCGGATCAGCTTGCGCGCCTTTCCGGCCGGCGTCGAGGCGATCGACGGATTGCCGAACAGTTCGTCATCCGAGACCGGAGGCCCGGCATTGCTCATCATCAGGATCACGTCCGGTCTGGCGGTTATGATCGCCTCGTCGGACATTTGCTTGTAGCCGGAGAAGCCCTCGACCGCGTTGACGCCGCCAGCCAGCTTGACCATACCGTCCGCCGCGGTCTCGCTGCCGGCCGCCAGGATCTTGCCGCCCTGTATCGACAGCACGAACAGGATGCGCTTGCGTTCCTTGATCGACGTCGTTTGCCCTTCGGCGGCCGTGAGCTTGGCATCGAGCTCCCCGGCGAGCACCTCTGCCTTGGCGTCGACGCCGAGCGCCTTGCCGACGATACGGACCTTTTCGAGGATGCCTTCGTGGCTATAGTGCTCGGGCACTTCGATGAACGGGACGCTCGTCTTCTTCAAGACGTCGACGGCTTCCTTGGGACCGCTGCCATGCAACGCCAGGATGCCGGTCGGGTTGACCGAGAGCACGCCTTCCGGTGACAGCGCACGCATATAGCCGACATCGGGCAGCTCAAGCGCCGCCTTTGGGTACCGGCTGGTGGAATCGCGAGCCACCAGATGCTTTTCCTCGCCGAGCGCATAGACGATCTCGGTGATCGAGCCGCCAACGGCCACGATTTTCGAAGGATCGGCAAACACGGCCGTGCCTTCCATGGCGCTGGCGGATTGCAGTGCGATAACAGCCATGGAGAGACCGATCACCGGCCGGAAAATAGATCCGCGCACGGTCGACAATCTTGGGAAAAAACGCATCGCATTTTCCTCAGGCTGCGGTCGGGCTTGGGATGCGCGGCAGGTTTTCCGCCAGGAAGCGCCAGTCATCCCGCTCGCTTTCGCCTTCATGACGCTTGCCGAAGAACTGGATGAACATCTTGCCGTCGGAATCATAGACCTCAAGCGAGGTGACATGACCGTCCTTGGTCGGCTTGCGCACCGCCCAGACCTCCTGGATGTGGTCGGTGCGCAAATGCAGGTGGAAGGTTTCGTCCAGCACGTTGATCCATGGCCCCATCGGCTTGATCGACTTGATCGGACCGGAATGGATCTGGATGCAGCCGCGGTTTCCCACAAAGCACATGATCGGCATCTCGCCCTCCGCAGCGTGATGAAACATGGCACGGACGGCATCATTGTCGAGCTGCCAGGCATAGTCTTGCCCGACCAGGCGCACCGCCTGCCGGCGGCTGAGCTTCAGCGTCTTCAGCATGCCGAAGAACTGGTGCACATCGGTCAGCCGGCTCCAGCGGTCGCGCAGATCGTCGAGATTGGCGGCCGCTTCGTCGCCATGGCTCTCGTCATCGGGGAGTGGTCCCGAAATGTCGACGGTCGGCTCCTGATTGGACGATTCGAGCGCGGCAACCAGCTTCTGATAGGCATAGAGGCTGGAGGCCGGACGCAAATGCACCTTGTGCACGGCCTCGCCCGCCGCATCGAAAAACTGCAGGCTGCGGCGGATTTCGTCGCCGTCTCGCTTCTCGACGGCAAAGCCGTGTGCCCAGACCTTCGGGAAGATGCGCAGGTCGATGTTTTCGCCAAGCACCATGGCATTGTGGTTGCCGGTGACGACCTTGTCATAGACGCCGATCTTTTCGTGCACCGCGCTCTCATTGCGGGTCAGCGCCATGACCTCGCCGACGGCCTCGAGGCCGGTCAGAAGATCGTTGACGCGCGGCTCGATGCGCACGACGCCGTCGCCGCAATGCGCGGCGACCAGTTCGGCTTCCGAAATGCCGAGCTGGGCAGCCAGATCACGCTCGCGCGTCTTCGGATTGTCTGTCCGTGCCCGCCGGATTTCATGCGGGGCGGGTTTTACGCGCTGATCCATGTTTCGTCCCTGCTGCCTAGAGCAATTCCGGGAAAAGTGTGAAACGGTTTTCCGTCCGGAATTGCGTTAAAACAAAGAGCTAGAGCGGTTCGGCGTTTCCGAGAAACGGTGAACCGCTCTAGCCTTACTTGTTGAGAATGAGCTTGCCCTGACGGGTGATCTTCAGCCGGTAGAGCGCACCGTGATGCTCGATGCCGATCTCGTGCTCGCCCTGGAACAGAGTGTTGCTGGACAGGGTTCGCACCGCCAGCGGAACCCGGTCGAAACGGGTGGGGGCCGAGGCATCGTCGGAACGGCGGACGCGATAGCGAAAATCGTTGGGATTGTGGGTGTTCATCTCTGTCGATCCCTTTCCTGTGCCGGGCGTCTGGCTAGGCGTTGCGTAATCCGATTCATTTCTTGACTTGAATAATCATGTTTACTAGTCAGTGCAATACCGGATTAAATGAGTCAACATTTAAGACGCCGGAGACGATCAAAAATGCCAGCCAGCCCCGGGCCAGCCAGCATGAAACCTGGACTTTGGAGTTGGGGCATGGGGTTGGTGACTTGGGAATGGCGTGGCCGGTCGGCGGCGAACGGCGCGGCGGCATTGTTGGCAAGCGTGGCGGCTATCGCCTTGTCGGCGCAATTGGCTAACGCCCAGCAAGCGGCGCAGCCGACAGAGCAAACGAAGAAGGCTGAAGAAGAAAACGCCGCACCAGCGGGAGCAACGCTGCTCGACAAGATCCTCGTCATCAGCCGCACCGGCGAGACGGCGATCGAATCGCTGGCATCGACCAGCCATGTCGGCCAGGAACAGCTCGACCGCCGCATGGCGACGACGCCGAATGAGATGCTGCTTGGCGTGCCCGGTGTCGCGGCGCAGGCCGACGCCAGACGCGTCAGCACCAGTATCAACATCCGAGGCTTGCAGGATTTTGGTCGCGTCGCGGTCATCGTCGACGGCGCCCGTCAGAACTTCCAGCGTTCCGACCACGGCACGCAGTCGACCTTCTACATCGACCCCGAACTCGTTAAATCCGTGGATGTTATCCGTGGTCCTGTCGCCAACACCTATGGCTCAGGCGCCATCGGCGGCGTCGTCTTCTTCGACACCAAGGACGCCGGGGATTTCCTTAAGCCGGAAGAAACATGGGCCGGCTCCGTCACGGGACGCTATGAGAGCAACGGCAAAGGCTGGACAACAAGCGCATCCGGTGCCTACCGCCTCAACGAGAACTGGGACGTGCTCGGCAACATCGTCTACCGCAACTATGACGACTACAAGGATGGCGGTGGCGACACCGTCAAGGGCACCGGCTTCGATGTGCTTAGCGGCCTGCTCAAGACCACCATCCGGCCGACCGACAACAGTGAGCTGAAGCTCGGCTGGGTCGGCTCAAGCGACGGCTGGAACGAGATCAGCGGCGGCGTGCCGGTCAATGACGTCGACCTGAAGTCGAACACCTTCACCGCCCGCTACAACATTACGGATGAGGACAAGAGCTGGCTCGATCTCCATATCAACACCTCCTACAACAAGACCAATCTCGATCTGACCAGCCTCGTGCCTCTCAACCGGTTTGACCCGAGCACCGGCCTTCCAGTTGTTTTGCCGGCTGGCTCGACATCGAGATTCGACATCGGCACGACCAGCATCGACATTTGGAACACGTCCAGATTCGAGACTGCGGGAATCGCGCACGAACTGACCTATGGCGGCGACTGGGCCGGCGATAAAGTCGAGACCGGCGGCACGGCCGGTGGCGACAGCTTCTATACGCCTTCCGGCAAGCGGAACGTCTCCGGCGCCTATGTCCAGGACAAGCTCACCTGGGAGTGGCTCGAAGTCATCGCCGGGCTGCGTTACGACAATTACAGCCTCAAGGATGACACCCACGAAACGTCGGGGGACCGGTTGTCGCCGCGCATCACCGTCGGCGTCTCGCCTTTCGACAGCGCCAGCCTTGCCGGCCTGCAATTCTACGGCACCTATGCGGAAGGATACCGGTCACCCTCCCTGTCGGAAACACTGATCAGCGGTCGCCATCCGGCAGGTGTCACCTTCCCGTTCCTGCCCAATCCCAATCTGCGGCCGGAAACCGGAAAGACCGTCGAATTCGGCGTCAACTACAAGCAGGATGACATCCTCGAAGCCGGCGATGCGCTGCGCATCAAGGCAGCCTATTTCAACAACGATGTCGAAGACTACATCGATGGCGTTACCCTGTCGCGGTTTGACCCGACAGCCGGCTGCCCGAGCGGACCCGGTATCCCGATATGCTTCCAGTACCAGAATTTTGCCAAGGCCAAGATCGACGGCTTCGAACTTGAGGGCGTCTATGATGCCGGATGGGGCTATGCCGGGCTCTCGGCCTCAATCACCAATGGTCATACCATTTCCTACAAGGACGTTCGGGCCGACCTGCTGACCATCCCCTCATCCCAGGTCACCGCGCAGCTCGGCTTGCGCTTCCTCGAGGACAAGCTGACCGTGGGCGGCGAAGTGCAATACAATGGCAAGCCCAAGGGCAATCCGATCGCCGAGGACTACACGCTGGTCAATGCTTTTGCCAGCTACCAGGCGACGGACAATTTGAAGATTGATTTCCGCGCCGACAATCTGTTCGATGTAAAATACGCCAACCCGCTCAACCTGACCACGGCCGGCCAGCCGCCGCAGCCGGTTTTCGCGGCTTACGAGCCCGGCGT
>NZ_RZPQ01000347.1:0-6026 GCF_003999135.1 Mesorhizobium sp. M7A.F.Ca.CA.004.06.1.1
CTGACGGTCTTTACCCGGCAGCGTTTCCCGATGGACTGGGCGTCGGCGCAGAACAATCTCGGTTCGATCTACCAGACGCTTGGCCAGCGCACCCGCGACGCGGCCAAGCTGGAGCAGTCGGCGAGCGCCTTCCGGGCGACCCGGCAGGTCTATGTCAGACGGAAATTCCCTCGCGATTGGGCAATGAGCCACTACAATCTCGGCAACACGCTGCAGCTTCTGGGCGGCGTGACCGACAAGCCGGAACATTATGGTGAAGCCATTGCCGCCTACCGCGATGCGTTGCGCGAGTACAAGCGCGAGACGAATCCCCGCCAATGGGCGCTAGCCCAGGCCGGCCTCGGCTCGACGCTGCACTGGCTGAGCATGAGCAATGCCGACTCCAGGACCCTGCTTGAGTCCATAGCGGCCCGCCGGGCAGCCCTCGAAGTACTCACCGTCGACGCGGCACCGGTCGACTGGGCCAACGCCCAGAACGGCATCGGCATGAGCCTGCTCAACCTCGGAAATCTCGAACGCACCGGCAAATATCTCGGTGACGCCGAGGCCGCCTTCACGGCGACGCTGAAGGTATTCTCGAGGGAAGGCCTGCCCATGCAATGGGCCTTCGCGCAGAACAATCTCGGTGACGTCAGCTGGAACCGAGCCAGCTATGGCGGGGGCAAGGCCGAATATCAAAAGGCGATCGAATTCTTCGAGAACGCCAAGCAGGGCTTTACCGAAGCCGGCTACACGATCCCCATCCCGCTCACCGACCAGAAGATCGATCTGGTGAAGAAGCAGATGGCGAAGAAGTAGGTCTACGCATCCCGCCGACCGCGCCTTGTCTTTCGGCTGGCTTTACCGTCCCTATATGTCCCGTCACCGGAACCCATTGCCGGGAACCGGAGAAGGATAGCGGATGATTCGATTTGCCTTGGCGTTGTTCCTGTTTCTTATTCCCGGCGTAGCCCACGCCACGGATGCAGGCTGGGCGCTGCTGCGCGATGGCGGACATGTCGTGCTGCTGCGCCATGCCATGGTCACCGGCACCACCGACCCGGCCAATTTCGACATCGACAGTTGTGCCACCCAGATGAACCTGTCGGCGCGTGGCAAGCAGCAGGCGAGCAAGATCGGCGCTCTGTTTGCCGCCCGTGCGGCACCGATCGAGCGTGTGCTGTCCAGCCGCTATTGCCGCTGCCTCGACACTGCCCGCATCGCCTTCGAGGCCGAGCCGGAGCTGTTTGCTCCGCTCGATCTCCTGAAGGGCGACGAGGCGCAGAAAGCCGCGCAGATCGCGGCGATCCTCAAAGAAATCCGCGCCTATTCCGGCTCCGACAATCTGGTCATGGTTACCCATCTGGAAGACATCGTGGCGCTGACCGGCATCTCACCGCGCGAAGGCGAGGCCGTGGTCGTGGAGCCGCAGGGCGATGGCCTGCGCGTGCTCGGCCGCGTCACCTTCTGAGCGCCCTGCGCGCGATCGCTGACGTCGAAAGCGGTGTTGCCTAAATGCCACCGCCGCAAGAAGCCGCAAATCCGCCACGACAATGCCGCTTGCGACAACCCGTCGCAGGGGCTATAGGCGCGCTCCCGGTCACGAGAACCGAAGTGAGCACAACGGTTGGAGCTTTCGCCTCCGCCCGTGCAGGCGGCTTTGCCGCCCTGTATACGGCGCTGCTTTGGGGATTGGGATCGCGGATGTAGCTCAGCGGGAGAGCGCCGGATTTGGGTCCGGAGGTCGGGGGTTCAATTCCCTTCATCTGCACCACGGATAGCTCAGTTTGGTTAGAGCATCAGATTGTTAATCTGACTGTCGAAGGTTCGATTCCTTCTCCATTGGCCTGAAAAGCCATCCGAAAAACGGTCCGGGGACTGGAATGCGAAAGACTGGACGGATGGCCCAAGCCCTCGGGCGCGGATCATCCCAAGCGTCTTTCGCCATCGGCTCGCGGCCAGGCCCGCGGTGACGATCAAGGCGCAGCGTCGCCGGCAAGGGAGGCCAAGGCCTCCGGCGCCCGCTTCACTGCCCCGCGATCCGCTCCCGAAGGCCCGCCACGGATTGATGCCACCAGTCCCCGGATCATTCGTGCCCGGGCTGTGACGCAAGAGACGACGTGAAACGAGAAACGAAAGGAACGATCGACGCATGACTTGACGCCTCGCATGGGGCCATGCCCGACAGGAGTAAGACAATGACAATTCTCGACAAGGTTCTTGGGCGCGAGCGCGTCCTCGTAAAGGAAAACGAACGTGCCCTCACCCTCCACAAGGGGGAAATCAAGACTGTCCTGCTGCCGGGCGAGCACTGGCTCGCCAACCGGCGCGGCAGCCTCGAAGTGTCCCGGCACGATCTGAAGAACCCGGAATTCGTTTCGGCATACGAGAAGGCGTTGTTCGACAAGCTCCCGGATGTGGCCGCGCGTCATTTCACCGTCGTTCGCACCGGGCGCACGGATGTCGCCATCATCGAGCGCGACGGCAATCTGCACGCCGTGCTGGCGCCGGACCGCAAGCTGGTGCTGTGGACGGATGCCGGCCCGTGGAAGGTGACGCTGATCGACACATCAGTCGATCTCGCCATCGATGCGGCGGTCATGCGCCGGCTCGGCCAGGCCCGGAAGGCGGAATTGATGTCCGTCCATCCGGTCGTCGACGGTCAGGCCGGACTGCTGTTCATCGACGGTGTTCTGGTCAGGACGCTGACGGCGGGCGTGCATGGCTTCTGGAACGTCGGACGCATGGTGCAGATCAAGGTCGTCGACCTCAAGCGCCAGTCGCTCGACGTTGCCGGGCAGGAAGTGCTGACCAAGGATCGCGTGACGATCCGCGTCAACATCGCGGCCGAATACCGGGTCGTCGATCCTGTCAAGGCGGTGAGCATGGTGAAGGACTTCTCCGAAGCCCTTTACCGCGCCCTGCAGTACGCCTTCCGCAAGACCCTTGGCGCGCTGACACTCGATCAGATCCTTGAAAAGAAGGTGACGATCGACGAAGAGGCCGCTGGCAAGGTCCGCGCCGATATGGCCGAGATCGGGGTGGAGGTCAGCGATATCGCGCTCAAGGATGTCATCCTGCCGGGCGAGATGCGCGAGATCCTCAACCAGGTGGTGTCGGCCGAAAAGCAGGCCGAGGCCAACATCATCCGTCGCCGCGAGGAGACGAACGCGACGCGTTCCCTCCTCAACACGGCCAGGGTGATGGCGGAAAACCCGGTGATGCTGCGGTTGAAGGAGCTCGAGGCTCTGGAAACCATCGCCGGCAAGGTCGAGCGGCTGACCGTCCACAACGGAACCGGCGGGCTGCTGAACGATCTGGTCAAGCTCCGCGACAGCTGATGCATGTCGCCCAAAGTGGTTCCGGTTTTGGAAAAACGACCTGCATCGAAACAAAGGCTGACGTGACGTCAACAGAAGGGCCGCCGGGTAAACCGGCGGCCCTTCTTGCGTTTCCTGGATGCCCTACCCATCTGCGCCCGGCGCATCAGGCCTTTTCCTGCCGGGAAAAACCGATTAGACAGCGCCCAAACAAGATGCGGACAGATTCCGCCCGCAACCGAAGGAAAAGCCCTTGTCCACCACGTTCGACAAAGTCGCCAAGATCATTGCCGACACCAGCGAGATCGATATCGACACGATTACGCCCGAGAGCCACACGATCGACGATCTCGGCATCGACAGCCTCGATTTCCTCGACATCGTCTTTGCCATCGACAAGGAATTCGGCATCAAGGTGCCACTGGAAAAGTGGACCCAGGAGGTCAATGACGGCAAGGCTTCGACGGACGATTACTTCGTCATGAAGAACCTGTGCGCCAAGATCGACGCGCTGGTTGCCGCCAAGACCGCCTGACATCGGTTGAGCGTTCGATCTTGACGCGCTCTGCCGCCTGACCCACAAAGCCGCACATGAGCAGCCCCCGCGACGTCGTCATATCAGGTATCGGCCTTGTCTCCTCGCTGGGGGAAGGTCCGGACGCCCATTGGCAAAAGCTCGTGCAGCCGGGGCTGGAACCGGTGCTCGAAGCGGCGCGCTTTGCACCCTATACCGTTCATCCATTGCCGGAGATCGACTGGAACCTGCAGATCGCCAAACGTGGCGATCAGCGCCAGATGGAAACCTGGCAGAGGCTCGGCACCTATGCCGCAGGCCTGGCGCTGGACGACGCCGGCATCAAGGGCAATGACGAACTCTGCACGACCATGGACATGGTCGTGGCCGCGGGCGGCGGCGAACGCGACGAGGCGGTCGATGCCGCCATTCTCGCCGCGTCGGAAAGCCGCAACGACCGCGATGTGCTGATCAACGAGAAATTGACCACCGAATTGCGGCCGACACTGTTCCTGGCGCAGCTTTCCAATCTGCTCGCCGGCAACATCTCCATCGTCCACAAGGTGACCGGCTCATCCAGAACCTTCATGGGCGAGGAAGGTGCCGGTGTCGCCGCCGTCGAGACAGCAGCCGCGCGCATCCGCTCCGGCCAGTCGACGCACATCCTGGTCGGCGGCGCCTTCCAGACCGAACATTCCGACATGCTGCTCGGCTATGAACTCGCCGGCTATCTGCATCGCGGCCAGTGGAAGCCGGTCTGGCAAAGACAGGGGGCTGAGGGCGGCGGCGTCGTGACTGGATCCGGCGGTGCCTTCCTGGTACTGGAGCAGCGCGAACACGCGATAAGCCGCGGCCGCAAGATCTATGCCGAGCTTGGGCCGGTCGTCTCCGGCCGCGCCAGGCGCCCACGGGGAGAACTCGACGCCCAGATCGCCGCCCTGCTCAAGCAGGCTGCAATGCCGAACGGCAAATTGCTGGCCATGTCGGGCGCGTCGGGCGCCCATACGGCAACCATCGCCGAGAAAGCCGCGCTCGATGCCAATCCGGCGATTGCCGCGCGCGGTTTCTCGACGCTGACCGGACACATGAAGGAAGCACAGTTTCCCTTCGCTGTGGCACTGGCGGCGCTGGCCGTCGATCGCAAGGCCGCCTACCCTGTTTTTGATGCCGCAGCCGAGAAGCCGTTCGAAGGGGTTCCCGCAACCGTCCTTGCAACGGCGATCGGCTATCACCAATTCGAGGGCATGGCGCTCGTCAACGCCGCCTGAGGCGGTGGTCCACGATCCATGCCGCAACGATAGACGATCGAGGGCTACCGCATGGCCAATCTGAACGATCATATGGGCAGGCCGATCGTTGCCGTCACCGGCATCGGCGTGGTGACCTCGCTTGGCGTCGGCAAGGCCGATAATTGGGCGGCGCTGACCTCGGGCAAGTCGGGCATCCACCCGATTACCCGTTTTCCGGTCGATCATCTCAACACCCGCATCTCCGGCATGGTCGACTTCCTGCCGTCGAGCTCGAAGGGCTCCAGCCATCTCACCTATGAACTGGCGGAAACCGCCGCGCGTGAGGCCGTGGCCGAGTCCGGCCTCGATTCCGGTGATTTTGGTGGTCCTCTCTTCCTCGCTTCACCGCCGGTCGAACTCGACTGGCACGACCGCTTCGCGCTCTGCACTGCCAAGGATTTGGACTCCGGCGGCGAACGGCTGCTGCGGGTGGCGCGCGGATTGAAAGAACTCGGCTTTTTCGAGACCACGCAGTTCGGCTCGATCGCCGGCCGGCTTGCCGACCGTTTCGGCACCCGCGGGCTGCCGATCACGCTGTCGACCGCCTGCGCTTCCGGCGCCGCCGCCATCCAGCTCGGCGTCGAGGCGATCCGCCGCGGCGAATGCGACCGCGCGCTGTCGATCGGCGCCGACGGTTCGGCGACCGCCGAGGCGCTGATCCGCTTTTCGCTGCTGTCCGCGCTGTCGACCCACAACGACATTCCCGAAAAGGCGTCAAAACCTTTCTCCAAGGACCGCGACGGCTTTGTCCTCGCCGAGGGTTCGGGCGCGCTGGTACTGGAATCACTGGAAACCGCACTCGCGCGCGGCGCCACGATTCTTGGCATCCTGCGCGGCTGCGGCGAAAAGGCGGACGATTTCCACCGCACCCGCTCGAAGCCGGACGCTTCGCCGGCGATCGCGGCGGTTCGTGCTGTGCTAGCC
>NZ_RZPQ01000348.1:0-6025 GCF_003999135.1 Mesorhizobium sp. M7A.F.Ca.CA.004.06.1.1
GTCCTTGCCGATCCTGGCGGGCGGGGCGTCGTGCGGGAAGGGACCCATGATATTCCTCCGAAAGCTGGCCTGGCCTGAAAAGGCCATTTGACACGATCATAACGCGGAGGAGGCGCACGGTGCTTGCATTCAAACGCTTGAAATGATGATGTCATGCGTGAAGCGTGCATGATGTGAGGAAAAACCATGGATGAGGCGCGCATTGACCAGTTTGACCGCAAGATAATGGCGCTGTTGCAGGGTGATGCGCGGCTGACCAACAACGATCTTTCGGAGCGGGTGAACCTGTCGGCGTCGCAATGCTCGCGCCGCCGCCAGCGGCTGGAGGAGGACGGCTTTATCAAGGGCTATCGCGCCGTTCTCGACCGCGACAAGCTCGGTTTTTCCCTGGTCAATGTCATTTCGGTGACGCTCGCCACGCACAACCGCGACAATGCAAGGCGCTTCGGCGAGCTGGTGGCGCGGCTGCCCGAAGTGCAGGAAGCGCACGCGCTGACCGGTGAGATGGACTACATTTTGAAAGTGGTGACGCCCGACCTGAAGTCGCTGTCGGAATTCGTCAACGGCGTGCTCCTGCCACACGAATCCGTGCAGCACGTGAAGACGGCGATCGTGCTGGAGACGTTGAAGGAGACCGGCGCGCTGCCGATTTAAGCCCTGGCCGTTCAGCCCTTCGACTGCTGGATCAGCCCATAGAGATTGGTGCAGCGCGCGCCGGAGCGGCAATAGGCGAAGACCGGGCCGTCGAGTTCGTCGAGCGCTTCGGCCTGATCCTCGACATTCTCGGCGGTGATCTGGCCGCTGATCACCGGAATGTAGCGGAAGGCGAGCCCTGCGGCTTCCACCGCCGCCTTGACGGTGTCGGCAGAAGGCTGGCCGGGCTGTTCGTCATCGGGCCGGTTGCAGATGACGCTCTTGAAGCCGGCTTCCTTGATGGCGGCGACGTCCTCAGGCTGGATCTGGCCCGAAACCGAATAGTCCTCGCTGATTTCGCGGTATTCCATGGCAGCATCCTCGCAAACTGGTCAGGCGGCAGTCTTGCCACTCCCCGACATGGGCGGCAATCCGTACCGAAGGAATTCTCTGCCAAATAGACATTGCGTGGCGGAAAATCCAACCGGGCCGATGCGGCCCGGCTGGACGATCCTTCAAACTCAGCTGCCGAGAATGGCGCCTTTGATCTGACGGATGTTGTTGTGCATCATGTCGATGTAGGTCGCGGCCGGGCCGTCGGGCTGCGACAGCGCATCCGAATAGAGCGTGCCGCCGACCTTGATGCCGGTTTCGCTGGCGATCTGTTCGATCAGGCGCGGGTTGGTGATGTTCTCGACGAAGATCGCAGCCGCCTTGTCCTGCTTCACCTGATTGACCAGTTTGGCGACGTCTGCGGCGGATGGCTCGGAGTCGGTCGAGATGCCTTGCGGGGCGAGGAAGGTCAGGCCGTATGCGTGTTCGAAATAGCCGAAGGCGTCATGCGAGGTGATGACGACGCGCTTGCTCTCCGGGATTGAGGCGATCGCCGCTTTCACTTCGCCTTCGACCGCGTCGAGCTTCTTCGTGTAGGCGGCGGCATTGGTCTGGTAGCTGACGCAGCCTTCCGCATCCGCCGCGCAGAAAGCCTCGGCGATGTTCTTCACGTAGATCCTGGCATTGGCGATCGACTGGAAGGCGTGCGGATCGGTGACCGTCTTGCCGCCGTCGGTGCCGGCACCTTCGGCCGCGTCGGCATCGGCGAATTCAGGTTTGAAATCGATCGGCGTCACGCCCTTGGTCAAGGTGATGATAGACGCCTTGGTGGCGCTGGCATCGACCAGCCGCTGCAGGAAACCTTCGAAATGCAGGCCGTTGACCAGAACGATGTCGGCCTTGGCCATGGCCACAGCATCGGCCGGGCTCGGCTCGTAGACATGGGCGTCGCCATCCGGCCCGACAATGGTGGTGACGTCGATGCGGTCGCCGCCGACATTTTTGGCGAAATCGGCAATGACGGTGAAGCTGGCGACCACTTTCAGCGGTGCGGCCAAGGCCGACGATGCGCCAAAAGCGGTTAATGTTATAACGCTCATCGCCAGGGCGGCATGGATCGATTTCAGCATAGACGGGTCTCCTTCTAGGGGCGGGGATCAGGCCGTTCTGTGACGGTGATGGATGATGCGCGCGCGCAGAATGCCGCGCGTGCCAAACAGGATCGAGGCGAAATAGACGACGCCGGCCGACAGGATGATGGCCGGGCCGGATGGCAGCGACGCGTGATAGGACAGAAGCAGCCCGGCGACGCAGGACGCAAAGCCGATCAGCACCGCCAGCACGCACATCGGCTCGACGCGAACTGTCCAGAAGCGGGCGGCTGCGGCCGGCAGCATCATCAGCCCAACCGACAGAAGCGTGCCGAGTGCCTGGAAGCCGCCGACAAGGTTGAGCACGACAAGGCCGAGGAAGATGAAATGCACCGGACTGCCGAGCCGGCTGACCGAGCGCAGGAACAGCGGGTCGAGGCATTCGGCGACCAGCGCCCGCCAGAAGATGGCGAGGCTGACCAGCGTCACCGCGACGATGCCGCCGATCAGCGTCAGGGCCTCATCGTTGAGCGCCAGCACGGTGCCGAACAGCACATGCATGAGATCGACGCTGGACCCGCGGATCGACACCATCAGCACGCCGATGGCGAGCGAAATCAGATAGAACGCCGCCATCGAGGCGTCCTCGCGCTGTATGGTGAAGCGCGAGACGGCGCCGGCGCCGAGCGCGACGATGACGCCGGCGATCAGGCCGCCGATGGTCATCGGCAGGATCTCCAGCCCATAGAACAGGAAGCCGGCGGCCGCGCCGGGCAGGATGGCATGCGCCATGGCGTCGCCCGACAGGCTCATGCGCCGCAGCATCAGGAAGACGCCGATAGGGCAGGCGCCGAGCGACAGCATCAGCGAACCGATCAAAGCCCGCTGCATGAAGCCGAAATCGGCGAAGGGCGCGATGACAAGGCCGTAAAGCATGTCCATCAGGCAGCCCTCGGTCCGACGCCATGTTGGCGGTCGTGATCGTGGCCATGGTGATCGTCACCATGAGCGTCCTCGCCCGGCTCGCACCAGGGTGCATTTTCTTCCCAAGCTTCGTGGAAGCGGCGGGCGCGCAACAGGTTGTCAGGTTTCAGCGTTTCCCTGGTTTCGCCCCAGGCGATCGGCTGGCGGGCGAGAAGCAGCGTTTCGGGGAAATTCTGCCGCACCAGGTCCAGATCGTGCACGACAACCATGATGGTGCGTTCCTCGCCGTGCCAGTGCTTGATCAGGGCAATGAGGTCGCCGACCGTCTTGGCGTCGACGGCGTTGAAGGGTTCGTCGAGCAGGATGAGGTCGGCGTCCTGCAGCAGGACGCGCGCAAACAGCGTGCGCTGCAACTGGCCGCCCGACAGCGTGTCGATCGGGCGCTTTTCAAAGCCGCCGAGGCCGACCGCCATCAGCGCCTTGCTGACGTCATCGCGATCTTCCTTGGTGTAGCGGCCAAGCAGGCCGCGTCGTGGCCACAGGCCGAGCGAAACCAGATCGACCACGCGCGCTGGAAAAGAGCGGTCGAGCTCCGATTGCTGCGGCAGATAGGCGGCACGTACACCGGGTGCGCGGATAACCTCGCCGGCCATTGGCTTCAGGACGCCGACAATGCCTTTCATCAGCGTCGATTTGCCGGAGCCGTTGGCGCCGACCACAGCGGTCAGCGAGCCCTTGCGGATGGTGCCGTCGAGATGATGGATCGCCGGATGACTGCCGTAGCCAAGCGTCAGGTCGCGGAATGTCAGGCAGGTATTTGTCATTCTGCGATCCGTAGGCGGCGAAATCCGGCTGCTGGCAGCGGCCGATTGGATATGTGATGTTATTACATTAGTCAACAAGCCAATCCGGCGGAATTGCGGCCGCAGGGTCAACTTGCCGTGTGTGCATGCCATATGCCGTTGGCCCAAGGGGATTCGACCTGGCGACCTTGCCCCAAGCCGGCCGCGACTCTAAAGAAGCGCAACCGTCACAGGAAGGAACCATCCAATGAGCATTCGTCGCATCGATGTCGGCCCGCGCATGAGCCAGATCGTCATCCATGGCAATACCGTCTATCTGGCTGGTCAGGTCGGCCAGCCAACCGGCAACGTCGCTTCGCAGACCAGGGACATCCTGGCGGCTGTCGACGAATTGCTGGCCAAGGCTGGCTCCGACAAGACCAAGATCCTGCAGGCGATCATCTGGCTGGCCGACATGAGCACCTTTGCCGAGATGAACGCGGAATGGGACAAGTGGGTGCCGCAGGGCAACACGCCAGCCCGTGCCACCGGCGAAGCAAAGCTCGCCACCCCGGACTATCTGGTCGAGATTATTATTACCGCCGCGATCTAAAGCGTCGACTTTCACCTTCTCCCCTTGTGGGAGAAGGTGTCGCCGAAGGCGACGGATGAGGGGTGTTCCAGGGAACGCCAACGTCTCACTCCGCTGGAACACCCCTCATCCGTCTCGACGCTGTCGCGCCGATCCACCTTCTCCCACAAGGGGAGAAGGGAGCGTCGGCGCTACCCCTGCGGCCTGAACCTTGCCACCAGCGTGTGGCTCTCGGCCGCGTAGGTAAAGCGCACATGGGTGACCGGATGTTCGGCGCTCCATGTCCGCCGCTCTACCACCAGGCACGGCGCGCCGGCTTCGATGTCGAGTGCGGCCGCTATATGTCTGTCGGCGGCGACAGCGCGAATCCGGTGCTCGGCTTCGCTCCACGGCACGCGGCCGATCAGCCATGGTCCTGGTGCGATGGCCACGAATTCCACGTCTGCTGCCTCGGGTACGGCGGTGAGGTTGATCAGCCGCTGTTCATGCGCGAACGGCCGCTCGCCGGCGAAATGCCCGCATTCCAGCGCCAGAACCGGTCCGGCCAAGCCCAATTCCAGCAGGGCGCGATCCTCGGCGCTGCTGCGCCTTTTGTGCCGAGCGACGCGCTCGTAGCGGTAAGGCAAGCCGAGCGCTTCGACCTCGATGCGGATATCGTGGATTTCCAGCACCGCCGCTTGCGACTGCGGCCGGCGCACAAAGCTGCCTGAGCGGCGGCGACGTTCGATCAGCCCGGCCTTGGCAAGCTGTGACAGCGCCTTGTTCACCGTCATGCGCGAGCAATTGTATTGCACGCTCAGTTCGTGCTCGAACGGGATGCGATGGCCGGGCGCCCAGGCACCGGACGTGATCTTCTCACTGATGTCGGTCAGGATGCGCTGGTGCAGCGAGCCGCCACCGTCCGCTACCACTGTGCCGGCCATGCTCATGCCGAAAGCGCCGTCATCACGCTGCGAAACCGCTCGGCGATAGCCTCTCGCTTCACATGCGTGCCGCCGCTGACCTGCTTGAACCCATGCACCCAGACGCAGTCGACCTTGCCGCCATTGGCGAAGATCCAGGCGTCCAGGATCGCGTCGCCGCTCTTGCCGGCCAGCGAGGGATTTTTGGGATCGAGCGAGACGAGATCGGCGGATGCGCCGGCGGCGATCTGCGAGATGCCGGCGCCAAGGGCGACGCTGCCCCCGTCTAGCGCGGCATCGAACAGCGCCCGGCCGGTCGAGCCGCCCGCGACCGCCAGCACATTGCGGGCGCGGTGGGCGAGGCGCTGTGAATATTCGAGCTGGCGCAATTCGTCGGGCAGGCCGATGAGCACGTTGGAATCGGAGCCGACGCCATAGCGGCCGCCATGTTCCCTGAACAGCGGCGCGGCAAAAGTGCCGTCACCGAGATTGGCCTCGGTGATCGGGCAGAGGCCGGCGATGGCGCCGCTCCTGGCCATGGCAACGGTTTCCGTATCGGTCATATGGGTGGCGTGGATCAGGCACCAGCGCTTGTCGACCTTGGCATTGGCGAGCAAAAACTCCACGGGCCTCGCGCCGGACCAGGCAAGACAGTCCTCGACCTCTTTCACTTGCTCGGCGATATGGATGTGAATCGGCCCCTCCGGCGCCAGCGCGGCGACTTCGGCTAGCTCCTGCGGCGTCGCGGCACGCAAACTGTGCGGAGCG
>NZ_RZPQ01000349.1:0-6011 GCF_003999135.1 Mesorhizobium sp. M7A.F.Ca.CA.004.06.1.1
CACCTGAAGAACCGGTCGAAAAGGCCGAGCCGGTTGTCGAGCCGCCGGAAGCGGTCGCGCCAGACGAGACCGAACCCACCCAGACCGAATCTACCCAGGCCGAAACGGCTGAACAGGTCGATCAGCCGCCGCCGGATGAGGTCATCCCGGATGTGGTCGAGGCTGTCACGCCAGACGTCGTCATTCCCTTGCCGCAGCCGAAACCGGTCGAAATTGTCAAAGACAAGAAACCGGTCGAGGCCAAGGCGAAGAAGCCTGTCGAGAAGCCCAAGCCGCGGCTTAAGAAGGAGAAGGCGGCTCCGTCGAAGACGGCAGCCGTCGCCAGCGCCGACGCACGGCCCGCGGCCAGGACCGCCGCGCCGAAGGCGGCGGAATCGACGTCTCGCTCCGGCGACTCCAGCAAATGGGACTCCCGTCTGGGTGCTTGGATCAAGCGGCACACACGCTATCCCAGTTCTGCCAAGGCCCGACGCGTGGAGGGCAGGCCATATGTCGCCTTCACGGTCGACTCGTCCGGCCGGGTCCTGTCTGCCAGGCTCTCTCGTTCCTCGGGGGATGCGGATCTGGACCGTGCGGCGCTCGCCGTGCTGCAAGGCGCCACGGTGCCGAAACCGCCACCGGAACTCGGCTCGCGTCTGAGCCGTACAGCGCCGTTCGTGTTCAGCCTGCGCAACTAGAGCAGTTCACCGTTTCACGGAAACGGCTAACTGCTCTAATTCTTTGGTTTGACGCAATTCCCAAGGGAAAACGCTCTGCGTTTTCCCGGGAAAACCATTTCACACTTTTCCTGGAATTGCTCTAGGACCGAATTTGTTCGGGCCGGCCTGTCAATAGGCCAGTGACAGGCTCAGGGCCTCGACCTGTTCGAGATAGAAACGGCATTTCGTGCGCAAGGGCCCGAGGCCCGGGTCATCGGCGCCGTTGATCTCGATGGTCTGCATCATGAAGTCGAAATGGGCGTGGAAAGCGTCCACTGTACCCCAGAGACTGTCGGCCTGGCAGCTGTCGGCAATCGCCATCGAGACGAGTTGGCGGGCCTCGACCCGCGCGGCGTCAGGCGATGGCGGCCGCCTGGCGATCAAGACGTCGAGCCGGCTGAAAACGCCTTCCCTGGCATCGACGCTTCTGATGTTGGCTATCATGTTCATGTGCAGGTCCCCCTTGGCATTCCAGACGCGCAATAGGTTCCGGTCTGAAATTGAAAAACTGGTGATCAGAGCATTTTCAGCGGCGCCAATGAACGCGTCGCGTTTGGCATCAAGTTTGAGCGACCGGATGCCGGTCCTGCGGGCAGGATGCAATCAGGGCCGGGATTGCGGTTGCATCGGAGGGGTGGCCCCTGATGATGTTGGCGACCTCGGCATCGGCCTGCTCGAACCAGTAGACCATGTCGGCGCGGCGCAGGTCCGTCACGGCCTTCTTCAGCAACGGCAGCAGGCTTTGCAACGCGCACAGCGTCTCCCAGCGGTTTGGCCGGGAGGTCGAGCCGGCCACCGCGCATGCGGCTGACGACTGCATGTCGCTACGCTCTCCGTGGCTGGGCGGCCCGAGTGTCCTTTGCCTGCGCCTTGGGGTGCAGCGGGTTGCCGCTGAGCTGCGCATGCCTGGCCGGCCGTGCGCCGCGAAGAACGTCGAAGGCCTCTGCATAGGCCATGCCCAGCAGATAGGAGATCATCGGAAAACGGCTTGCTTCGGCCATCTGCACGAGCTCATTGGTCATCGACGAAATATATTGAAGGCTATCGATTTCCGACTGGCGTAAGGATTGATTTGGCACGTGCTGCTCCTGTCTCTGGTTATACCCTAGGGAACGCGTTACTGGCTGTGATGCACATAGTTGGTCGGCTAATTGATGGACTGGCCCGCCGTGGACGGATCTCTTTCCGGCGTCGAGAGGGTCAAGGCATAGATCGGTGCGTCGGTGAAACTGTCGAGACCAAGCAGCCGCTTGATGGCGGAATGGCTGAGCGCGGCTGTCGGACATGCCGACAGGCCATGATTGGTCGCTGCCAGCATGATGTTCTGGCCGATATGGCCGGCCTCGATCAGCACGACACGATAGGCGTTGGCGTCCTCATATTTCCACATCGTGCGATCTAGCTTGGCGCAAAGCAGGACAAGGCACGGCATGGCGTCGGCCCACTCCTGTCCGCCGACCAGTTCGGAGATTTTCGGCAGATGGTTTGCGGAAATCCTGCCAAGGTCGTGATCCGCGGCGGAATAGTGATAGACACCGGGTTCGAGGCCATCGACGCCGAGCGCGACCACATAGGCCTCATAGGGATTTCGCGCGCCGCCTGAAGGGGTCATGCCGAGCGGCAGGGTGCCAACGCAATTGGCGGTCTCGCCGATGATGCCGAGCCCTGCGAACAGGCAATCGGAAAGCTGTTTGGCCGTGATGGTGGGCTGAGCCGCCGTGCGGTTGGTGCGGCGCCGCGCCATCAAGCTGAGAAGTTCATTGTCTTCCAGTGCATTCGGCAGCTGGATGGCGCCTGCGGAATTCTTGAGCATGAGGTTCGGCTGCGGCGTATGGCCGGCGCGTTCTATCTGCCGCTCTTCCGCTTGCTCGATGGTCATGTATTCGCTGTCCTGGACACAGAAATGCATCAGCGCCGTCGGAAGCCCCCAACTCCATTGTCCTGAAAACTGTTCCTCCTGCTCGGCGAGAGGCGATCCGGCTGTGACCAGCGCGGAGAAATCGAGCAACTGGGGAACGACAGCCTTCAACTCGGACTTCGACCATCCATGGGCGCGGGCAATGTCCGCCGTCGATGCCCATTTGTCCCACGAAGCGAGAAGGCCGACCATCTCAGGACTGCATTCAAACACGCTCCTGGTCAGGAAGTTGCATGCCGTGACCTTGTTCGGTCCGGGGTAGAAAACAAGCGTTTTCGAAGAGCGCATTTTCATGAAGCTGATTGCCATCTGTGGAGCCGAGGCGCCGACAAGCAAGACGCTCGTCGGCGCAGAACGGCTTCAGCGCTTGTTGTAGTGCATGCCCTGCGAAAAGAAGACGGTCTGCGTGCCGGCGGCAATCGTCAGCTTCGGAGCATTGGTCACTTTCTTGGCCATTTTCATCCCTTTCCTGACCCCAATTTGGGATCCGTTGAAAGACCCCCGGAACGGGATCCGCGTGAAGAAAGGTAAGGTCGGAAGAGTTAATGGTTTGTTAAAATTATAGTAAAACCACGATCCTAAGACGGACCCGTGGATTATCTTTCCTGGCATTAAAGTGTAAAATATCGATTTTATTCAGATACAGAGTAGACAATCGTTGGCATACGCTTAATTGGCGTACGCTTATTCTTATTTGGCGTAAGACACGGCGATCCGAGGGGTTAGCCCAACCCGTCCCGGGTGAGGCTGACAACCAGTTGATCGACGCCCGGATCGTCGAGATTGATGACATGCGCCATGCTGATGGCATCCCTTGGGTGGATGTTGGCAATGTCGCGCCGCATGATGACGGACACGAATGCCGGGCCGGCCTCCGTCAGAAGCATGGCCTTGCCCATCAGCACCGGTTCGGAGATGGGAGCCCATTGCACGGAGATCAGCGACGGCTCCCCGGTCTGGCGGCGATTGATGCCGCTGAAATAGATCCAGTTCAGCCGCGAGATCGCCACGCCATAGTGATTGCCGCGCGCTCGTGCCCAGGTCGATCCCCGGCGCTCCGACCATCCGGTGACCCTTCGGAAGGTGACCAGTTCGGCTTCGCGCCTCACGAAGGTCACCGAGCGCATCAGGAGGTCGAGGCGGCCCGGGATCGAGAAATAGGTGAAATAGGTGCCGCCCGCGATCGAAGGACTGGGAGGGCGGATCATCTGGTTGAACAGGCTCTCGGAAACCGGCGGCAGGCCACGCATCGCCGGCTCGGGTGCGCCGGGATCCTGGTACAGTTCGGCTTCGTCGATCCGAAAGTAATCGCATATCAGCTTGGCGGTAGCTTTGTTGGGAACGGTCTGCCCTTGCAGATAGCGTTCGAATTGCGTGCGATTGATGCGCAGCTCACGGCATACCGCACTTACGGAGGCATGGTCCTTGCACAGCCGTCTAAGGTTTGCAGCGAGATTGTCGCGAATTGACACGTCTTTGCTTCCGCAGGCGGATTTTTCATTTCGACTCGAAATCGATCTAGCGTCTCCGGTCGCCCCCGCCGAAACGCCCTGGTCACAACGCACAGAAAAAACTGATTTGGTAACGTCAATTTAGTGGGGTGGTTTCCAAAAAAAACGGAAACAATCAGCGAGCTCTTCCGCCATAAGTCCAATTGACAAAAGTTTTGCCGGATATTGCGAAATAGGCGATGTAGCGCGGCCTTTTAAGGTGCTGGCACAGCAAATGCCAACCGCGGGGGCAAGCCGGGACGAGCGTCGCGGACTGCATGTGGCGCAAAGATGGGCATCTGGCGCGCAGCGTGGAGAATTATTCCGCTGGTGGAGCTGAGGAGGATCGAACTCCTGACCTCGTCATTGCGAACGACGCGCTCTCCCAGCTGAGCTACAGCCCCGTCCAGCGGATGGGCGCATTTATCGGGCGCCGCGGTTTCCTGTCAAGGCGGAGGTTTGCCGAAATCCAGTGCCGTCAAGCGTCGATCTGGCGCCGGCGGAAAGCGGCCCTTGCCGGTTTTGTGTATTCGCGCCTTCGTTGGGGTGTCGGCGACATGCCCTACAGTCCGACCGGGCCGGTATTGGCGCTCCACAGAAAGGCGGCCCTTGCCGGTTTCGCGTGCAATGGCTACATGTCGGCAACAATTGGAGACCGGCATGCTCGCCCTCATTCAAACAATCGTCATGGCGCTTGACCTCTACTGGTGGATCATCATCGCCTCGGCGATCTTTTCCTGGCTCTACGCCTTCAACGTCGTCAATTCGAAGAACCAGTTCGTCGGCAGCATCGGCAACATGCTCTACCGGCTGACCGAGCCGGCGTTGCGGCCTATCCGCCGCTTCATGCCGGACCTTGGCGGCATCGACATCTCGCCGATCATCCTGCTTCTGATCCTGTTCTTCCTGCGGCAGTTTCTGCTCACCACGGTGGCGCCTCTGATCCTGTGAGCAGGATGACCTTATGAGCACGCCGTTTCGCCTGCGCGAAAACGGCGCCGAGCTGTTTGTCCGGCTGACGCCAAAGGCTGCGCTGGACAGGCTCGAAGGCTTCGAGGCCACGGCGGACGGGCGAAGCCATCTGAAAGCGCGCGTCCGCGCCGTGCCGGAAAACGGCGCCGCCAATCATGCGCTCGAAAAGCTGCTGGCCAAGGCTCTGGGCGTGCCCGGGTCCGCTGTCTCGGTTGTCGCCGGCGGCACCGCGCGGCTGAAGACCGTGCGCATTGAAGGCGATCCGGCGAAATTGGCGAAAAGCATCGAGGCGCTCGGCCATCAATCCTGATGTCCTTGGCCGTAGGGGTTCAATCGCCCAATGGCAAACGCGGATCGTCGACTTTCAACGTGTTAACGCTCTGCTTGATGCGGCGCAGATTCTCCAAAACCCTCGGTCCGCGCGTCTCGGCGACCGAGGTGACGATCATGTCGACGATCGACAGCAGCGCATAGCGAGACGATGTCGGCTTGTAGATATTGCCGTCCTCGAGCGACTGGAAATGGATGACCGTGTCGGCGACCTTGGCGAGTGCGGAGTCCGGCGGGGTGATGGCGATCGTGGTGGCGCCATATTGCTGGGCGACCTGCACCGCATCGATGACCGATCGCGCATAGCCGGAGACGGAGAAGGCGATCAGCGTGGTGTCGGGGGTGGCAACGGCGGCGTACATGCGTTGCAACTGTCCGTCGATCTGCGCCAGCACCGACACGCCAAGCCTGAACAGCCGGTTCTGCATTTCGGTCGCCATCATGGACGAAATGCCACCGGAGCCGATGCACAGCACATTACCGGAAACAGCGATGCGTGCGGCGACGGCGACCAGCGTCGTCATGTCGAGGTTTTCGCTGGCGCGCTGGATGGCCGATATCGCCGCTTCGGTGATGGCGGAAGCGATGCGCTGTTCGCGGGCA